>NZ_JBEZKI010000034.1:0-126706 GCF_040651615.1 Streptomyces sp. NPDC048417
CCGAGAAGTACCAGCTCAAACCCCGCGACTGGACCCGCGCCGACACCGAGGGCATCGCGCCTCTCATCACCCGCCTCAACACCGTCCGGCGCAGGCACCCCGCACTCCAGCAGCTGCGCGACCTGAGCTTCCACCACACCGACAACGACTCCGTCATCGCGTACAGCAAGCGCGCCGGGACGGACACCGTCCTGGTGGTCGTCAACCTTGATCCGCACCACACCCAGGAGGCCACGGTCTCGTTGGACATGCCGCGACTCGGCCTGGACAGCAACTCCGCCCTGTCCGTGCGGGACGAACTGACAGGTGAGACCTACTCGTGGGGCAGGACCAACTATGTACGTCTCACACCCGGCCGGGCGCCGGCGCATGTGCTCCAGGTAGGGCGACCGACACCAGCGAACGGAGGGCCCAGCGCGTCATGACTGTCAACGACCCCGTCCAGGACACCTTCGAGGACACGCCTGCCAAGGACCGGGACCCGGAGTGGTTCAAACGCGCCGTCTTCTACGAGGTTCTGGTGCGTTCCTTCCAGGACAGCGACGGTGACGGCATCGGCGACCTCAAGGGTCTGACCGCGAAGCTCGACTACCTGCAGTGGCTCGGTGTCGACTGCCTCTGGCTGCCCCCGTTCTTCAAGTCCCCGCTGCGGGACGGCGGTTACGACGTCTCCGACTACACCGCCGTACTCCCCGAGTTCGGTGACCTCGCCGACTTCGTGGAGTTCGTCGACGCCGCCCACCAGCGCGGCATGCGCGTGATCATCGACTTCGTCATGAACCACACCAGCGACCAGCACCCGTGGTTCCAGGAGTCCCGGAAGAACCCCGAGGGGCCGTACGGCGACTTCTACATGTGGGCGGACGACGACAAGCAGTACCAGGACGCGCGGATCATCTTCGTCGACACCGAGGTCTCCAACTGGACCTTCGATCCGGTGCGCGGCCAGTACTACTTCCACCGCTTCTTCTCCCACCAGCCGGACCTCAACTACGAGAACCCGGCCGTCCAGGAGGAGATCCTCTCCGCGCTGAAGTTCTGGCTGGACCTGGGCATCGACGGCTTCCGCCTGGACGCGGTGCCGTATCTGTACCAGCGCGAGGGCACCAACTGCGAGAACCTGCCGCCCACCCATGAGTTCCTGAGGCGGGTCCGCCGCGAGATCGACGCGATGTATCCGGACACCGTCCTGCTGGCGGAGGCGAACCAGTGGCCCGAGGACGTCGTCGACTACTTCGGCGACTACGAAAAGGGCGGCGACGAGTGCCACATGGCGTTCCACTTCCCCGTCATGCCCCGCATCTTCATGGCGGTGCGCCGGGAATCCCGCTACCCCGTCTCGGAAATCCTCGCCAAGACCCCCGCCATCCCCTCCGGCTGCCAGTGGGGCATCTTCCTGCGCAACCACGACGAGCTGACCCTCGAAATGGTCACCGACGAGGAACGCGACTACATGTGGGCCGAGTACGCGAAGGACCCGCGGATGCGCGCCAACATCGGCATCCGCAGGCGGCTGGCCACACTCCTCGACAACGACCGCAACCAGATCGAGCTGTTCACCGCCCTGCTGCTCTCCCTGCCCGGCTCGCCGATCCTCTACTACGGCGACGAGATCGGCATGGGCGACAACATCTGGCTCGGCGACCGCGACGCCGTCCGCACCCCCATGCAGTGGACCCCCGACCGCAACGCCGGCTTCTCGACCTGCGACCCGGGACGTCTCTACCTGCCGACCATCATGGACCCGGTCTACGGCTACCAGGTCACCAACGTCGAGGCGTCCATGTCCTCGCCGTCCTCGCTGCTGCACTGGACGCGCCGGATGATCGAGATCCGCAAACAGAATCCCGCGTTCGGGCTCGGCACGTTCACGGAGTTGCAGTCGTCGAACCCGGCGGTGATCGCCTTCCTGCGGGAGGCTCCCTTGTCAGAGGAAGGAGGGGACGACCTCGTCCTGTGCGTGCACAACTTCTCCCGGTTCGCCCAGCCCACCGAACTCGATCTGCGGGTCTACGACGGCCGGCATCCGGTCGAGATGATCGGCGGGGTGCGGTTCCCCGCCATCGGTGAACTGCCCTACCTGCTGACCCTCGCGGGGCACGGCTTCTACTGGTTCCGGCTCTCCCGAGTCGCCTCCCGCATCGGCCGTCGGCGCTGAGCGTGCGGAGCCGAGGAAAGGACGCGTCACGATGACGAAGACCGTTGACCTCCCCCGGAGCACGGCGGCCACCGGCCTCGACCGGCCGCTGGCCTCGCTCGGCGGGCTGCTGCGCGACTGGCTGCCCCGGCAGCGCTGGTTCGCGGGCAAGGACCGGCCCGTCACGGACCTCTCCGTACTGTCCCTGACCGAGCTCTTTCCCGGCTGTCTGCATCTGCTCGTCCACGCCGACCACTCCCCCGGCGGGGACAGCGTCCCTTCCGGTGACTGCTACCAGCTCCTGCTCGGCGTACGCGAACACCGCACCCCCCGGCTGGAGCGGGCGTACATCGGCCGGGCCGAGGAGGGCCCGCTGGCCGGACTCGCGGTGTACGACGCCCTGCAGGACCCCCGTGCGGCCGAACTGCTCCTTGACCGGCTGCGGATGCCCGGCACGGTCGGCCCGCTGCGTTTCGAGAGCGCCCCGCGGACCCGGATACCCGGTGGACTCGCGCCCCGCCTGCTGGCCGCCGAGCAGTCCAACTCCTCCCTGGTGTACGGCGATTCCTACATCCTGAAGGTGTTCCGGCGGATCCAGCCCGGCATCAACCCGGACCTGGAGGTGCCCGGGGCGCTGGCCGCGCAGGGCTGTGCGCGGGTGCCCGCGCCGGTGGCCTGGTTCCGCACCACCGAGCCGAGCCCGGCGACCCTCGGGGTGCTGCAGCCCTTCCTGCCGGACGCGGCCGACGGCTGGACCCTCGCGCTGCGCGCGCTCGCGGCCGGTGACGACTTCGCCATCGAGGCGCACGAGCTGGGCCGGGCCACCGCGGACGTGCATCTCGCGCTCGCCGCCGCCTTCCCGTCCGCCGTCCACGACGAACACGGCCGTACCGCGGAGGCCATGTCGGCGCGGCTGGAAGCGGCCGCGCACGCGGTGCCGGCGCTGCGGCCGTACGTGCCGGGGCTGCGGGGTGCCTTCGACGCGCTCGCCACCTGTGACGCGGTGCCGCACGCCCAGCGGATCCACGGCGATCTGCATCTCGGGCAGGTGCTGCGAGCGGACCGTGAGTGGTTCGTCATCGACTTCGAGGGCGAGCCGTCCCGTCCGCTCGCCGAGCGGCGCAGCACCCAGTCCCCGGTGCGGGACGTGGCCGGCATGCTGCGGTCCTTCGACTACGCGGCCCGGCAGCGCCGCCCCTGGCGCCCGGAGTGGGCCCGCCGCTGCCGGGAGGCCTACTGCGCGGGTTACGCTGCCCGGGCCGGCTGGGACCCGCGGAAGAAGCACGCGTTGCTGCGCGCCCACGAGACGGACCGCGCGGTGTACGAAGTGGTGTACGAAGCCCGGCACCGGCCGGCCTGGCTTCCGGTTCCCATGGCCGCGATCGAGCGGCTCGCCCGCTGGGGAGGCTGACCTCATGGCCCTGCGCGACTCTTCGCTTCCCGAGCCTTCCGGCCAGTCCCGTGCCACGGCCCCGCCGCTGGACGCCGAAGACCGCGGCCGCCTGCTCTCGGGCGCCCACCACGATCCGCACGGCGTGCTCGGCGCCCACCCGGTGGACGGCGGCACCCTCGTCCGCGCGCTGCGTCCGCACGCACGTGCCGTGAGCGTGCTCGTCGACGGGGCGCGCATCCCTCTGACGCCCGAGGACGACGGGTTCTTCGCGGCCGTACTCCCGTATGCCGAACTCCCTTCGTACACACTGCTCGTCGCATACGAGGACGGCGACGGCGGCGAGCAGGAGGTGCACGACCCGTACCGCTTCCTGCCCGCGCTCGGTGAGTTCGACCTGCATCTGATCCGTGAGGGACGGCACGAGCAGCTGTGGAAGGCGCTCGGTGCCGAGCCGATGACCCACGAAGGGGTGACCGGTACCCGGTTCACGGTGTGGGCGCCGAACGCGCAAGGCGTGCGGGTGGCCGGGGACTTCACCTGCTGGGACGGCACGCAGTACCCGATGCGCTCGCTGGGCGCGGCCGGGGTGTGGGAGCTGTTCCTGCCGGGTGTGGGCGAGGGGGCCCGGTACAAGTTCGAGATCACCTCCCGGTACGGCGGCCGGTTCCTCAAGGCCGACCCGATGGCCCGCCGTACCGAGGTGCCGCCCGCGACCGCGTCGATCGTGGCGGTCTCCCGCCACGAGTGGAGTGACGCGCAGTGGATGGCGCACCGGGGCGACACCCCGGTGCACGAGGCCCCGTTCTCGGTGTACGAGGTGCATCTGCCGTCCTGGCGGCCGGGATCGACCTACCGGCAGCTGGCGGAGGAACTCCCCGCGTACGTCAACGACCTGGGCTTCAGCCATGTCGAGTTCATGCCGGTCGCCGAGCACCCCTTCGGCGGCTCCTGGGGCTACCAGGTCACCGGCTTCTACGCGCCGACCTCGCGGCTCGGCTCTCCGGACGACTTCAAGTACCTGATCGACGCCCTGCACCGGGCCGGGATCGGCGTGATCATGGACTGGGTGCCCGCCCACTTCCCCAAGGACGACTGGGCGCTGGCCCGCTTCGACGGGGACCCGCTGTACGAGCCCGGGGACGAGCGGCGGGCCGAGCATCCGGACTGGGGGACCTACGAGTTCGACCTGGGCCGGGTGGAGGTCCGCAACTTCCTGGTCGCCAACGCGGTGTACTGGTGCGAGGAGTTCCACATCGACGGGCTCCGGGTGGACGCGGTCGCCTCGATGCTCTACCTCGACTACTCGCGGGACTCCGGGCAGTGGACACCGAACGTGTTCGGCGGGCGTGAGGACCTGGACGCGGTGGCGTTCCTCCAGGAGATGAACGCGACCGTGTACCGGCGTGCGCCGGGCGTGGTGACCATCGCCGAGGAGTCCACCGCCTGGGACGGGGTGACCCGGCCCACCGACAGCGGCGGGCTGGGGTTCGGTCTGAAGTGGAACATGGGCTGGATGCACGACTCGCTGGAGTACATCCGGCACGAGCCGGTCCACCGCAAGTACCACCACGACGAGATGACCTTCTCGATGGTGTACGCGTACAGCGAGAACTACGTGCTGCCCATCTCGCACGACGAGGTCGTGCACGGGAAGCAGGCCCTGGTGTCGAAGATGCCCGGCGACTGGTGGCAGCAACGCGCCAATCACCGCGCCTATCTGGGCTTCATGTGGGCCCATCCCGGCAAACAGCTGCTCTTCATGGGTCAGGAGTTCGCCCAGGGCGCGGAGTGGTCGGAGGCCCACGGCCCCGACTGGTGGCTGCTCGACCCGGAGTACGGCGCCGAGGCCGATCACCGGGGTGTCCGGGATCTGGTCCGCGATCTCAATTCCGTGTACCGCACGCATCCCGCCCTGTGGCAGCGGGACACCGATCCGGCGGGTTTCCAGTGGGTCCTGGGGGACGCGGCCGAGGACAACGTCTTCGCCTTCCTGAGGTTCGACGCCGAGGCCCGGCCGCTGCTGGCGGTGTCCAACCTCTCCCCCGTGGTCCGTCCCGACTACCGGCTGAGCGTGCCCGGGAGCGCCGCCGTCTGGCGCGAGATCCTCAACACCGACAGCGCGCGGTACGGCGGCGGGGACGTCGTCAGCCGGGGGCCGCTGCTGACCGACGAGGGCGCTGTGCGGCTGACGCTGCCGCCGCTCGGCACGGTGTGGCTGGAGCCCGTCGCCCCGTAGGCCGCCGACGACGCCGTCACGTGTCCGGGCGGCCGGGCCGGGGCAGTTCGGGATGAAAGACCCCGCCGCGCCCGGTCGCGGCCCGGCTGGAGGGCGGTCCTCGGTGCTGCGTACCGTCGGAGTGGAGGAAGAACTTCTGCTGGTCCACCCGGACAGCGGGGAGCCGATGCCCCAGTCGGCGGCCGTCCTGGACCGTGCCGCGTTGGACGATCCCGGACAGGCGGTGTTCCAGAAGGAACTGTTCGGGCAGATGCTGGAGCTGGCCACCAGCCCGCAGCTGCACATGGCGGACCTGGGTGCCGAGATCGCGCGCTGCCGCAAGGAGGCGGCCCGGCTCGCCGGGGAGATCGGCTGTGCGGTGGCGGCGCTCGCCACCTGCCCGCTGCCGGTCACGCCCGCGCTCAGCGCGCACGAGCGGTACCGGTGGATGGCCGGGCGGTTCGGCAGCGCCACGCTGGACCAGTTCGTGTGCGGCTGCCATGTGCATGTGTCGGTGGAGTCCGACGAGGAGGGCGTCGCCGTCCTGGACCGGCTGCGGCCCTGGCTTCCGGCGCTGCGTGCGCTGAGCGCCAACTCGCCGTTCTGGCAGGGCCGGGACTCCGGTTATGCCAGTTTCCGCAGCCGGCTGTGGGCACGCGGCCCGTCGGCGGGGCCGACCGAGCTGTTCGGCTCGGCCGAGGGGTATCGGCAACGGGTCGCGGACATGGTGGCCAGCGGGGTCATCCTCGACACGGGGATGGTGTACTTCGACGCCCGACTGTCGGTGCACTACCCGACGGTGGAGATCCGGGTGGCCGACGTGTGCCTGCGGGCGGACACCACCGTCCTCGTGGCCACCCTGGCCCGTGCCCTGGTGGAGACGGCCGCCCGCGACTGGCGGGCCGGCCGGCCGCCGCTCGACCACAGCGTGAGCATGCTCCGGCTGGCCTCCTGGCAGGCCGCCCGCTCCGGACTGGACCAGGAACTGCTCGATCCGGCGACCATGCGGCCCCGGCCGGCCGTCGAGGTGGTGCGCGCCCTGCTGCTGCACACCGAGGAGGCGCTCACCGCCAGCGGTGACGCCGGGGGTGTCGAGGAGGCCGTCGCACAGGTGCTGCACAGGGGTAACGGCGCCCGCGAGCAGCGATCTTTCCTGGAGCGCACGGGCAGCCTGCGGGATGTCGTCGTCGAGTGTGTGCGCCGTACCCAGGGCTGAGCTCCGGTCACCAGGCGGAAACTAGTTGACCATTCCCGACACAGGCCGTGCTCCCCTGGGCTAGATTCGACCCGCGTCGACAACAGTACCGATCGGTGGGGTCACCCTCCGTACAACCAGGAGCAGCGCATGCGCGACTACGCCCTCGCTCCGACTACCGCTTCGACCCTGGCCGGCGGGCTCGCCGACAGCATTTTCGAGACGGCGGACCGGAACCCGACCCTGCCGGTGCTGGCGCGCCGGCCCGATGCCACCGCCGCGGGCTGGCAGGAGATCTCCGCGGTCGAACTGCGTGACGAAGTGGTCGACTTGGCCAAGGGCCTGATCGCGTCGGGTATCTCGCCCGGTCATCGGGTGGCCATGATGGCGCGTACGCGCTACGAGTGGACGGTGTTCTGTCTCGCGCTGTGGTCAGTGGGCGCGGAGGTGGTGCCGATCCATCCGACCTCCGCCCGGGACCAGGTCGAGTGGATCCTGCGGGACGCCCGTTGTGTGGCCGTGGTGGTCGAGGACGAGCTGGCGGTGATGACCGTCGGCACGGTGTGCGAGGGCCTGCCCGGGCTCAAGCATGTCTGGCAGCTGGACGCGGGAGCGCTGGCCGACCTGGTGCAGCAGGGCGAGTTCGTCCCGCTGACCACGGTGGAGTCGCTGCGCCGGATCGTGATGCCGGACTCCACGGCGGCGATCACCTACACCTCGGGCACCTCGGGCCGTCCGCTGGGCTGCGCGCTGAGCCACCAGGGTCTGGCGTACCCGTGCGACACCCTGCTCGCGGGCTGGGGGCACACCGCCGCACGTCCCGGCGAACAGGCCTCCGTGCTCGCCTACTTGCCGTTCTCGCACGTGTACGGCCTGATGGTGATGGTCCTCTGTCTGCGCGGCGGAATCATGATGGGCCACGAGCCGGAGATGTCGGAGATCGCGCTGGCGTCGGCGCTGGGCACCTTCAGACCGACCTACCTGTACGCCGTGCCTTCGGTGCTGGAGAAGCTGTACAAGACTTTCCTGCGCACCGCCCAGCAGACGGGCCGGGGGACCCTGTTCGAGCGGGCCGCGGAGACCGCGCGGGACTTCGCCGCCGCCCAGGAGCGGGGGCGGCTGGGCACCGGGGCGGGTCCGGGCTTCGATCTTCGGCTGCAACACGCCCTGTACGAGCGGACGGTGTACCGCAGGCTGCGGGCGGCGCTCGGCGGGCGGGTCCTGCGGGCCACCTCCGGCGGCTCGTCGCTCAGCCGTGAACTCACCCTGTTCTACGAGGGCATCGGCGTTCCCGTGCACGACGGCTACGGGCTGACCGAGTCCAGCGGCGGGATCACCATGCAGCCGCTGGGCCGTGAGAAGTCCGGCACGGTCGGCCAGGCCCTGCCGGGCACCCAGATCCAGGTCGCCGACGACGGCGAGATCCTGGTGCGCGGGCCGTCCGTGTTCCAGGGGTACGTCGGTGACAACTACGCGACCCGGGCCGCGCTGCGCGGCGGCTGGCTGGCCACCGGGGACATCGGGCGGCTCGACCCCGAGGGCTATCTGACCATCACGGGCCGCAAGAAGGACATCATCATCACCAGCAGCGGCAAGAGCGTGGCCCCGGCCCCGCTGGAGCAGCGGCTGCGGATGCATCCGCTGGTGCACCAGGCGGTGGTCGTCGGCGACGACCGGCCCTGTGTGGGTGCGCTGATCACCCTGGACCCGGACTTCCTGGCGCACTGGCGGGGTGCCCTGTCGCTGCCGGGAGACTCGCCGGGGCGGGAGGCGCGCGAGGAGAACGCGCTGCGCGAGGAGATCGCCCGGGCCATCGCGTCCGCCAACAGTGTGGTGTCCCGCTCCGAGTCGATCCGGGTCTACCGGGTCCTCCAGGAACCGTTCGCCCCGGGCAACGGTATGCTCACGCCGTCGATGAAGCTGCGCCGGGACGCCATAGCGCGCCACTACGCGGCCGAGATCGACGCCATGTACCAGGCCCGCTCGCGCGCCGTGCGCCGGCCGGGCCCGGCGGAGCCGGCCGACTGGGAGGACTCGGACGACGTGTTCCGCTGAGTGCGGCACGCTTAGCCGATGCGGCAGTGGGAACTCGCCGCGAGGGGAAAGATCCGACAGTGAGCACGGCCCTGAGACCCCCCCGGGGCCGGGAGAGACGACATGTCGACCGGGCCACGGCGCGACCGCGGACGCTCCACGGAGGAGACCCCTGAACGCACGGTCTCCTTCCCCGGCGAGCTGCGCAATGTCACCGGCGCCCGGCTGGCCGTGGACGGCTATCTCGCCGACCTCGCCCGTACCTCGCCGCCCAACGCCGCCGAGTGCTGGGACGACATCCTGCTGGTCGTGACGGAGCTGGCCGCCAATGTCGTCCAGTACGCGCCGGGCCCCTTCGAGCTGCACATGCGACGCACGTACGACGGTGTGCACATCACCATGCACGACACCAGCCGGGTCCAGCCCCAGCCGCGCCCCTTCCATCCGCAGCACGGCGGGGGCGGTGTCGGCTGGCACCTGCTGCACACCCTGTGCGACCAGGTCAGCGTGGTCGTCACCGAGACCGGCAAGGACATCCACGTCTTCCTGCCGTGGTGAGCGGCGGGTTCCGGCCCCGGTGAGCGACGGGCGCGGTCACTCCGGGCGGTGTGCGACCACTCCGAACATCGTCACCGACATGTGCAGCGACCCCTGCTCGGCGGCCTCGGTGAGGTCGGCGTACAGGGTGTCCCGCTGTTCCTCGGTGAGGGCGCCGGTGCGCACGGCGGCCTCGCCGAGCATGCGGATCAGCGGCCAGGCGACCGTGCGGTGGTCCTGGAGCAGGGCCTGCGAGCCGCGGTCGTCCACCACGAACCCGGCCGCGGTGAGCTGGCCGACCAGGCGGCGCCCGGAGTAGGGGTTGGCGCCGTTGAGGGCGGCCGCGGTCAGCGCGCGTACGGTCGCCGGGTCGCCGGGGTGCAGCAGAGTGGTCCCCCAGTCGGTGTCCAGCAGCGCCACCCGGCCGCCGGGCCGCAGCACCCGGGCCATCTCGGCGACGGCCCGGTCGGGGTCGGAGAGGTGCTGGAGCACCCGTTCGCACCACACCAGGTCCATCGAAGCGTCGGGGACGGGCAGCTCGGCCGCCTCCCCGTGGACGAAGCGGACCCGGCTGCCCGGGGACCGCTCCTCGGCGACCGCACGCAGACTCGGGTTGGGCTCGACACCGATCGCGACGCCGTCCGGGCCGACGGCGGCGGCCAGTGCCCGGGTCTGCGAGCCGGTGCCGGAGCCGACGTCGAGGAGCCGCTCGCCGAGCCGTACCGCCAGCGCCTCCTCGGCCCAGGCACGCAGCCGTCGTACCCCGGGATTGGCGTCCTGCGAGTCCAGGGCGCCCACCAGCGGGGCCACGCGGTCGGGGTCGATGTGCCGCTGCTGGAAGCCCGTTCCGGGCTGGGTGTGCGCCATGGCGGGCACTCTACTGGCGTACGTGATCGCCGTGGACGACCTTGTACCGGACGGAAGTCCGGCGCATATCTGTGCGACAGCCGGTTACTCCTCTTGATCGGGGGCATGCTGGAGCCCATGCGTTCGTCTGCCTGCGCCGCCCGGCTGGCGGAACGGCGTCGGGCACGGTGGGATCGAACTGGTGCGAGGCAAGCGTTCCAGGGCATGCGAACGGCGTGACCCGGGCCCCTGGAGCAGCGGAAAGGGATGGACACCGTGACACGACCCAGGATCCTGGTGGTGGGCGCAGGCTTCGCCGGAGTGGGATGCGTACGCCGTCTGGAGCGCAAACTCGCTCCGGACGAGGCCGACGTCACCCTGGTGGCGCCGACCTCCTACCAGCTGTATCTGCCGCTGCTGCCGCAGGTCGCCTCGGGCGTGCTGACGCCCCAGTCGATCGCCGTCTCGCTGCGCCGCAGCAAGAGGTACCGCACCCGGATCATCCCGGGCGGTGCGATCGGCGTGGACCTCAAGTCCAAGGTGTGCGTCGTCCGCACCATCACCGACCAGCTGGTGAACGAGCGGTACGACTACATCGTGCTGGCCCCGGGCAGCGTCACCCGCACCTTCGACATCCCGGGGCTGACCGAGCACGCCTTCGGGATGAAGACCCTGGCCGAGGCCGCCTACGTCCGTGACCACGTCATCTCCCAGCTCGACCTGGCCGACGCCAGCGACAATCCGGTCGAGCGGGCCGCGCGGCTGCAGTTCGTGGTGGTCGGCGGCGGATACGCGGGCACCGAGACCGCGGCCTGCCTGCAGCGGCTCACGCACGCGGCGCTGCACCGCTATCCGAACCTGGACCCGAAGCTGATCAAGTGGCATCTGATCGACATCGCGCCGAAGCTGATGCCGGAGCTGGGCGACAAGCTCGGCCGCAGCGCCCAGGAGATCCTGAGCCGCCGCGGCATCGAGGTCTCCCTCGGGGTGTCGATCGAGAAGGCGGGCCCGGAGGAGGTCACCTTCACCGACGGCCGGGTGGTGCCCACCCACACCCTGATCTGGACCGCCGGTGTGGTCGCCAGCCCGCTGATCGCCACCCTGGGCGCGGAGACGGTCCGGGGGCGGCTCGCGGTCGACGCCGAGATGACCCTGCCGGGTCACGACGGGGTGTTCGCGCTCGGCGACGCGGCCGCCGTGCCGGACAAGTCGAAGGACGAGGCGGGCGCGGTCTGCCCGCCGACCGCGCAGCACGCCATGCGGCAGGGCAAGGTGGTCGCCGACAACGTCATCGCGACCCTGCGCAACCAGCCGCTCCACCCGTACGTGCACAAGGACCTGGGGCTCGTGGTGGACCTCGGCGGCAAGGACGCGGTCTCCAAGCCGCTGGGTATCGAACTGCGCGGGCTGCCCGCCCAGGCGGTGGCCCGCGGCTACCACTGGTCGGCGCTGCGCACCAACGTGGCCAAGACCCGGGTGGCGACCAACTGGCTGCTGAACGCGCTGGCCGGCGACGATTTCGTCCGTACCGGCTTCCAGTCCCGCAAGCCCGCCCGGCTCAAGGACTTCGAGTACACGGACACCTATCTGACCCCGGAGCAGGTCCGGGCCCGTGCCGAGGGCCCCGGCGAAGCCACGGCCTGACGCAGAGCGCGGCCAAGTGAGCACAGCGGGGCGGTCGGTGCGGGCGGAGGTCCGGGGACGGCTCGCGGCGGCCGACCCCGGGCTGCTCCGTCTCACCGCCGGCCTGCGGACGGTCCTGTCCATCGCGCTCACGCTCGCCGTCCTGGCGGCCCTGCGGCTCGACGTGTCCCATCTGGTGGCGGGGGCCATCACGGCGATGGTCGCCACCTTCGCGATCCGTGAGAAGGCGCGCTCCCAACAGGCCGTCACGCTCGCCCTGGGGCTGCCGGTGGCACTGGTCTCGATGTCCCTGGGCGCGCTGCTCAACCAGCGGGTCGTGATCGGTGACCTGTTCTTCGTGGCGCTCATCTTCTGCGCGGTCTACAGCCGGCGGTTCGGCGACCGGGGCACGGCGCTGGGGCTGATCGGCTTCCAGATCTACTTCGCCTCGCTGTTCGTGCACGCGACCGGGCCCGCGCTGCCGGGCCTGTACGTCGTGATCGCGGTGGCCTTCGGCAGCGCGGCCCTGGCGCGCTTCGTGCTCGTGCCGCAGACTCCGGCGGGCATCCTCGGCCGGCTGCGGCGGGCCTTCCGGGGCCGGTTCGCCCAGCTGGTGGCCGCGCAGGCGGAGTTGCTCGACGCCGGGCCGGACGAGCTGGACAAGGCGGTGGAGGAGGTCAGGGTCAGGACCGCCCGGCTGCACGAGACGGCGCTGCTGATCCAGGGGCGGCTCCCGGACGGCACCTCCGACGAGGCGGTGGCCCGGCTGGTGCAGCGGCGGATCGCGGACGCCGAGATCGCCGCCGAGCGGCTCGGGTTGATGCTGCTCACCGCGCGCAGCGCCCGGCGGGCGGACACCCTCACCCTGCATCTGCCCGGTGCCCACCTGCCCACGGCTCCCCCGCTGCCGGCCCGGGACGAGGCGCTGGATCAGCTGCGCCTGGACCTGGAGGCGCTGCGGCTGCTGGTGCTGCGGCCGGCCGGGCCACAGCCGGGGACCGCGCTGTCCCGGCTGCGCAACCGGCTCCTCGGCTACCGCGAGGAGGAGAACCTGCCATCCGCCGACCCCGCCGTGCAGGACGTCTTCCGGGGGGTCGGCGAGGCCGCCCGCGCGGTCATGGGGCTGCGGATCGCGCTGGACGGGCCGCAGGACGAGTCCGACGACACCCCGGCCACGTCCCGGTCCCGCGAGGAACTGGACGCCGAGGACGCGGCCATCGAGGTCGCCGAGGAGGAGGAAGGCGAGACCGAGGAGGCCACCGGGCTGCGCCGCCCCACCACGCGGGCGGCGGTGCAGGTGGCCGTCGGCTCGTCGCTGGCCATCGTGGGCGGCGAGTTCCTGTCCGCCCAGCGCTGGTACTGGGCGGTGCTGACCTGCTGGATCGTGTTCATCAACACCGCGTCCACCGGTGAGATCCTGGTCAAGGGCTACCGGCGGCTGCTGGGGACGGTCCTCGGCGTGGTGGCCGGCATCGGGCTGGCGGGGCTGGTCGGGCACCACACCTGGACGGCGTTCGGGCTGGTGCTGGTGTTCGTCTTCGCGATGTTCTATTCGGCGCCGCTGTCGTACACCCTGATGTCGTTCTTCGTGACGGCGATGCTGGGCCTGCTGTACACGCTGCTCAACACCTACAGCCTGGACGTCCTGGTGCTGCGGATCGGGGAGACGGCGCTCGGCGCGGTCTGCGGGGTGATCGCGGCCGCGGTGGTGCTGCCGGTGCACACCGACCGCCGTACCGACGAGCTGCTCGTCACCACGCTGGACCGGCTGGCCGACGTGACCCGGGCCGCCGCCGACCAGTTGAGCGGGGCGCCCGCGGCCGACCTGGTGGAGAAGGCCCGCGACCTGGACCAGGCACTGGCCGACCTGCGGGCCGCGGTCCAGCCGTTGACGCATCCGATCACCCCGCTGCGGTCCCGCCGGGACACCGCGCGCTATGTGGTGGCGCTCCTGGAGACGTGCGCGTATCACGCGCGGTCGCTCGCGGCGACGGCCGAGTTGCTGCCCACCCATCCGGCGATCGCGGCGGATCCCCGGCTGCGCGGGGCGGGGCAGCGGATCGTGCACAACATCGAGGCGATCGCCGCCCAGGTGGACGACCGGCGGCCCGCCCGCGAGATCGAGACCGGCCCCAGCATCGCGGCGATGCTGGAGCCGGGCACCCTGCGCGCCCCGCGCTACGGCCGGGTGACCGACCGCGTGTTGCGGCATCTGCAACGCCTCGACGAGGCGGTGGCGGGCCTGGCCCGGCCGCTGCAGGTGCCGGTCCGGGCGCACGCCGCCTGAACGGGGATCACTGCTGGCCGAGGGCTTCGGCCCGGACGCGGGCGCAGCTGCGGCTGATGAGGCGGGAGACGTGCATCTGGGAGATGCCGAGGCGGTCGGCGATCCGGCTCTGCGTCATGTCCTCGAAGAAGCGCATGTAGAGGATGGCCCGCTCCCGTTCGGGCAGCCGGCGCAGCCCCTCCTTGGCCGCCTCCCGGTCGACGACGGTGTCGTAGGAGCCGTCGGCGTCCCCGAGGGTGTCGGCGAGGCTGTAACCGTCCTCGCCGGCGGCCAGTTCGGCGTCCAGGGACAGGGTGCTGAAGCTCTCCAGGGCCTCCAGGCCGGCGCTGACCTCGTGCTCGGTCAGCCCGGTGTGGGCGGCCACATCGGCGACGGAAGGTTCGGGGGAGCCGGGGTTCTGGGTGAGGTCGCGGCGGGCCACCCGCACCCGGTTGCGCAGTTCCTGCACCCGGCGGGGCACCCGCAGCGCCCACATCCGGTCGCGGAAGTGCCGCTTGACCTCGCCGGTGATGGTCGGCACCGCGTAGCTCTCGAAGGCGCCGCGCGAGGGGTCGTAGCGGTCGACGGCCTTGACCAGGCCTAGTGCGGCGACCTGGCGCAGGTCCTCGACGGACTCGCCGCGGTCGCGGAAGCGGCCGGCGATGCGGTGGGCCATCGGGAGCCAGGCGGCCACCAGTTCGTCACGCAGGGCGTCCCGCTCGGGGCCGTCGCCGAGGGCGGCGAGCCGGGCGAAGAGGGACGCGGTGTCGGGGGCGTCGTCGTGCGAGCGCCGAGGCGGGGCGTGCGTGGTCTGGCCGGGCGTGCTGGGGCGGCCGTTCGACAAGTCGGTGAGCATGCGGAATCGCTCCTGAACTGTGGGTTCCAGGGCATCACCGGAACGTGGTTCCGGGACTCGACCCGAACTGCGGTGTCAGAGTCGCCGTGGGAGCACCGTCCGGACCGCTCTGCGGGGCCCGGGGCGATATGACCGCTCCCACTGGCGCGCGCCTCCGGTCCGAAGCACGAAACTCCGCCTGCCCCTTGGCTCCGGGCGCAAACGCCGTCCGGGGAACTTCAGTTGGCCGGCTCAGTTCAGGGGCACGATCGCGGTGATGCGCTTGCCTCCGCGGGGCAGTCCGGCGACCTCCACGTCCCGGGCCAGCCGGCAGACGATGGGCCAGCCCCGGCCGCCGGGCCGGCCGCGGTCGCGCCCGTCCGGGGCCGATGCGGCCACCGGTACCGCATCGCTGCGGTCGCTGACCGACACGCGTACCGCGCATCCTTCGACGTCCACGTCGAAGCCGGTGATCCCGCCACCGTGCAGGATCGCGTTGGTGGTCAGTTCCGAGGTGACGAGCAGGGCGTCGTTCAGCGCCTCGGCGGCGCACGGCACGGCCTGCCGGGCGATGGCGCCGCGGACCGCTCTGCGGGCCTCGGCCGGCCGCAGCGACGGCCGACGGGAGTCGATGGGTATCACTGCCGATTCGGTCCCGTACGTCTCGCGCATCCCTTCGCTCCCTGAATGGTGGACCGGTTGGTCTGACGGGCCCGTCCGCGCGGGTCTCTCCTTGTTCGGCTCACCGGTCGGGGCTCCGCCAAACACATCCGGGGGGCGGCAAGGGCTTCCCCGAGTGAAACAGGTCACGTAGCCTGTTCCCGGGTACCCGAAACGGCCCTGGATGGTTTAGCGTTCATCCATAAGTGGTCGAGGAGTCGACGTCAGGTCCTCCCGCGCCACCGTTTGACGGCCCTGGCTGGCCTCCCCCGTCCAGCCAGGGCTTTTTTACGCCCGGACGGCTGCGGGCAGGCGATTCTCATGCCCTTCGAGGTGCCCGGTGCGGCGGCAGCGGCTGAAATGGGCGTAGGGAAAGCCCCCGTACCCTCGCCGGCGAGGAGCCCCGCGCCATGACCAAAGCCATCAAACTGCTGACCGCCCTCCCGCAGGCGCAGCGCGAGCGCCTCATGGAACTGGCTCAGGAGGTCTCCTTCCCCGAGGACTCCCGCATCTTCGAGGCCGGCGGCACCGCGGACCGCTTCTGGGTGATCCGCTCGGGAGCGGTCAACCTGGACCAGGAGGTGACGTCCCACAAACGGGTCACCGTCGCCAGCCTGGGCGCCGGTGACCTGCTCGGCTGGTCATGGCTGTTCCCGCCGTACACCTGGGACTTCGGGGCGGTGGCCTTCAGCCAGGTGCGGGCCTACGAGTACGACGCCGCGGCCGTGCTGGCGCTGTGCGTGGAGGATCCGCTGCTGGGGCTCTCGCTGGTGCGGACCGTCGCCGAGATCCTCGCCAGCCGGCTGGAGGTCACCCGGGGCAAGCTGCTGGACGCGTACGTGGGGCGGCGGCCCGCATAGCGGTCAGATGCGGTAGCGGCGCAGGGCCGGCACGGCGGCGGCCAGGGCCAGCATCACAGCCACGACCAGCAGGCCACCGCCCGTGACGGCCGCGCGCGGCCCGAACACCGACCCCATGGTGCCGTGCAGGACGTCGGCCAGCCGCGGGCCGCCCGCGACCACCACCGTGAACACACCCTGCATCCGGCCGCGCATCTCGTCGGTCGCGGCGGACAGCAGGATCGCACCCCGGAAGACCATCGAGACCATGTCGGCGACCCCGGCGGCGGCCAGGAAGGCGACCGCCATCCAGAGGTTGCGGCTGAGCCCGAACCCGGCGATGGCGGCGCCCCAGCCGACGACCGCGCCGATCACCATCCAGCCGTGCCGGCGCGCCCGCGAGAACGTACCGGAGAAGAGCCCGCCGAGCACCGCGCCGACGGGGATCGCCGCGAACAGCAGGCCGAGCGCCAGCCCTTCGCCGTAGGAGCCGTAGGTCTGGGCGGCCAGCTGCGGGAACAGGGCGCGGGGCATGCCGAAGACCATCGCGATGATGTCGGCCAGGAACGACAGCAGCAGCACCTTGTGCATGGAGATGTAGCGGAACCCCGCCACGATCTCCCGCACCCCGGCCCGGCGGGCCGTCGCCCGCGCCGGCGGCGGCAGCGCGGGCAGCCGGTAGACCGCCCACACCGTCACGCTCAGCGCCAGCGCGTCGATCAGATACAGCTCGGGCAGGCCGATGACGGGAATCAGGGCACCGGCCAGCAGCGGGCCGATCACCTGCCCGGTCTGCATGACCGTCGACCCGAGGGCGTTGGCCGCGGGCAGCTGCGTCTCGGGGACGAGCCGGGCGATGGAAGCGGTACGGGCGGGGGCGTTCAGCCCCCAGAACGCCTGCTGCATGGCGAGCAGGACCATCAGCGCGACCACGGATTCGAGGCCGGTGACGGCCTGGAGCCAGAACAGCAGCGAGGTGACGGCGATACCGCAGTTGGTGATCAGCAGCAGCTTGCGGCGGTCCATGGCGTCGGCGACCGCGCCGCCCCACAGCGCGAACACGACGAGCGGCAGCAGTCCGGCGAGGCTCGCGGCGCCGACCCACGCCGAGGACCCGGTGATGTCGTAGATCTGCTTGGGCACGGCCACCGCGGTGAGCTGGCTGCCGACCGAGGTGACGATCGTCGAGGTCCACAGCCGGCGGTAGGCCGGGACGGCCAGCGGGCGGGTGTCCATCGCCCAACGGCGCCAGCCTCGCCGGGGAGGGGGCGGGGGCAGGGGCAGGGGCGCCGTGGTGTCTTCGGTGGGCTGTATGCCGGACGGGGTGCCGCTCTCGCTGGTGTCCACGGAGTTCCTGGTGTCCTGGTCCTCTTGGTGCTCGCTACATCTTTCGAGTGCAGTTCACTATCCCAGCAACTTCGGCGACGGCCGAACCGGTTGTCTCAGGATGCGACCGCACCAGGGCCCCTGGGCGTCAGGAACCCGTCAGGAGCATCAGGCCGAGCCCGATCATGGTCAGGGCCACCAGTCCGTCCAGCACCCGCCAGGCGGCCGGCTCGGCGAGGTACCGGCCGAGCAGCCGGGCGCCGAAGCCGAGCGCGGCGAACCAGCACAGGCTGGCCAGCGCGGCACCGAGCCCGAAGGTCCAGCGCAGGTCGCCCCGGTCGGCGGCGAGCGAGCCGAGCAGGAACACGGTGTCCAGGTAGACATGCGGGTTCAGCCAGGTCATGGCGAGGCAGGTGAGCACGGCC
Organism: Streptomyces sp. NPDC048417; assembly: GCF_040651615.1. Lineage (NCBI taxonomy): Bacteria > Bacillati > Actinomycetota > Actinomycetes > Kitasatosporales > Streptomycetaceae > Streptomyces > Streptomyces sp. NPDC048417. Next base: position 18,332 of record NZ_JBEZKI010000034.1, read on the forward strand.
CGCCGCCGCGAACCGGCCGCCACGCCCTCGGTGCGCAGGCCGCCGGTGCCGTGCCGCAGAACCCGGCGGGCGGCCAGGACGCCGTAGCAGAGCAGGAAGGCGCCGCCGACCAGACCGACCGCCCGCACCGCGCCCGGCCAGGCCACCACCAGCGCGCCCACCCCGCCGACGCCGAGCGAGATGAGGGCCGCGTCGGACAGGGCGCAGATGCCGACGACGGCGAGGACCGCGTCCCGGCGGACGCCCTGGCGCAGGACGAAGGCGTTCTGGGCGCCGATGGCCACGATGAGCGAGAGGCCGCTGACGAAACCCGCGGCAGCGGCGGCGAGAGAGCTGGACATGCTCTCGACGGTAGAGAAGCGATCTCTGGACGTACAGCTAAAGATTTTTATGTACCCTTAGCGCAGCTGTAGACGGGAGTGGACGGTGGAGCTTCCCCTGGACCAGGTGCGGACGCTGCTGGCGGTGGTGGACGAAGGCACGTTCGACGCGGCGGCCGCGGCCCTGCATGTGACGCCGTCGGCGGTCAGCCAGCGGGTGAAGGCGCTGGAGCAGCGGACCGGCCGGGTCCTGCTCCAGCGCACCAAGCCGGTGCGGCCGACGGAGTCGGGCGAGGTGCTGGTGCGGTTCGCCCGGCAGCTGGCCAGGCTGGAACGCGACGCGCGCGGCGAGCTGGGCATGAGCGGTGCCGGGGAGCCGACCCGGGTGTCGGTCGCGGTCAACGCGGACTCGCTGGCGACGTGGTTCCTGCGGGCGCTGACCGCTCTCCCGCGCGTCTTCGTCGAACTGCGCCGGGAGGACGAGGACCACACGGCCGCGCTGCTGCGGGAGGGGCTGGTGATGGCGGCGGTGACCTCGTCGGCGGACGCCGTGCCGGGGTGTTCGGTTCGGGCGCTGGGTCGGATGCGGTACCTGCCGGTGGCCGCGCCGGAGTTCGCGGCGGCGCATCTCACCGGGCCGCTGCCGGATGCGCTGGCCGAGGCACCGGTGATCGTGTTCGACCGGCGGGACGACTTCCAGGACGGGTTCGTACGGCGGCTGGGGCGGGGCGGGGCCGGCTCGCTACGGCATTACGTGCCCACCTCGGAGGGGTTCGTGGACTCGGTGACGGCGGGGCTGGGGTGGGGGATGGTGCCGGAGGTGCAGGCGGAGCCACGGTTGCGGGAGGGGCGGCTGGTGCGGCTCGGGGGGCGGGACTCGTGGGTGGACGTGCCCTTGTACTGGCAGCAGTGGAAGCTGGATTCGCCGGCTTTGGGGGCGGTGGCCCAGGCGGTGGCCAGTACGGCGGAGGGTGCGTTGCGCCAACCGTAGGGGGGCGCAAGGGTCGTGCGGGTCCGGGCGGGTCCGGGCGCATGGGGTCTGGTCGCGCTCACGCGGCGGAGCCGCCTGTCGACACAGCCCCGCGCCCCTTCGGGGGCGGCTCCAGGTACCGTCCTGCGCTGGCCAGGAGCATCTCCAGTGCCGTCGGATAGGCGCTGGTCACCATGCGTTTCGCCAAGAGTGGGGCCGCTTCCGCGATGCGGGGGTGGGTGGTGGCGGGCAGGCGGGCGTAGGTCGAGTTCCACTTGGCCTCGTCCGCTCGCTGGGAGTCCTGCGGCAGGGCGAGAGACGCCGCGTCCAGGGCCGCGAAGGCCAGGGTCTGGTCGATGAAGGCGTGGTAGATGCGGACGGTCTCCGGCAGGGGGAAGCCCGCGGTGCGCAGGACGTCCAGGATCGCCTCGTCCGCGGCCAGCTCCTGCGCCCGGCCCGTCACCCGGTTCGCGGTCAGCAGGGCCGCCTGCGGATGGGCCACGTACGCCGCGTGGATGCGCAGACCGATCGCGCGCAGGTCGGTCCGCCACTCCCCCGTCGGTGCCCAGCCGGCCAGCGCCTGGCCGATCAGCGCGTCGCCGATCGCCAGGGTCAGGTCGTCCATGCCCCGGAAGTAGCGGTACAGCGTGCTGGGGTCGCAGTCGAGGGCCAGGCCCAGGCGGCGGGCGGTGAGGCCCGCGCTGCCGTGTGCGCGCAGCAGACGCAGGGCGGTCGCCACGATCAGCCGCTCGGACAGCACCGTGCCGCCACGGGTGGGCCGCCGCCGGCGGCGCTTCCCCTCCGGTACGACCGGCTTGGGCATCGGGCACTCCCCTGAGGTTCTTACGGCGACGGGGTTCTTACTGCGACGGGGTTCTTGTGGTGATGGGGTTCTTATGCCAACGCCATTGACCTTACGACAGGGTCCGGCGTTTGATTCCCGCCGGGCGCCCCGTACTCGACCTCGCACACTGTTCGAGAAGGAGATTCCGCCATGCGTGTACTGCTCGTGGGAGCCGGTGGTGTGGGCACCGCCGTCACCCGGATCGCGGCCCGCCGCCCGTTCTTCGAGGCGATGGTGGTCGCCGACTACGACCCGGCCCGCGCCGAGGCGGCCGTGGCCGCCGTCGGCGACGACCGGTTCCTCGCCGAGCGGATCGACGCCGGTGACGAGGCGGCCGTGGCCGGCCTGCTGGCCCGGCACCGCTGCGATGTGCTGCTCAACGCCACCGACCCGCGCTTTGTGATGCCGCTGTTCCGGGCCGCCCGCAAGGCCGGCGCCGGCTACCTCGACATGGCGATGTCACTGTCCCGGCCGCACGCCGAGCGGCCGTACGAGGAGTGCGGGGTGAAGCTGGGCGACGAGCAGTTCGCGCTGGCCGAGGAGTGGGCGAAGGCGGGCGCGCTGGCGCTCGTCGGGATGGGCGTGGAACCGGGGCTCTCGGATGTGTTCGCCCGGTACGCGGCCGACGAGCTGTTCGACGAGATCGAGGAGATCGGCATCCGCGACGGCGCGGATCTGACGGTGGACGGTTACGACTTCGCGCCCTCCTTCAGCATCTGGACCACCATCGAGGAGTGCCTCAACCCGCCCGTCGTGTACGAGAAGGAGCGCGGCTGGTTCACCACCGCCCCCTTCAGCGAACCCGAGGTGTTCGACTTCCCTGAGGGCATCGGGCCCGTCGAGTGCGTCAACGTGGAGCACGAGGAGGTGCTGCTCGTGCCGCGCTGGGTGGACGCGCGGCGGGTCACCTTCAAGTACGGGCTGGGCCGCGAGTTCATCGAGACGCTCAAGACGCTGCAGCTGCTCGGGCTGGACAGGACCACCCCGGTGACCGTGCCCGGCGCCGACGGCCCGGTCGCGGTCTCGCCGCGGGACGTGGTCGCCGCGTCGCTGCCCGACCCGGCGACGCTGGGCGACCGTATGCGCGGCAAGACCTGCGCGGGCACCTGGGTGCGCGGGGTCAAGGACGGGCAGCCGCGCGAGGTGTATCTCTACCACGTGGTCGACAACGAATGGTCCATGGCGGAGTACGGTTGTCAGGCCGTGGTGTGGCAGACGGCACTCAACCCGGTCGTCGCCCTCGAACTCCTGGCCACCGGCGCGTGGTCGGGCTCGGGCGTCCTCGGCCCGGAGGCGTTCCCGGCCCGCCCGTTCCTCGACCTGCTGACCGAGTACGGCTCGCCCTGGGGCCTGCGCGAGCAGTGACCGCCCGTGAATTCCACGGGATTTGGCCGTTTCGGAGGCGCCCGCTCCGGTGACCCGGAGCCGAGTACGCACACCGAACGGCAGAGTCGACTTGGATCGCAGGTGAATTCGATGGACGACTGGCGAGACCACGCCGAGTGCCGCGAGGAGGACCCCGACCTCTTCTTCCCGATCGGCACCACCGGGCCTTCGCTGCAGCAGACGCGGCGTGCGAAGGCCGTCTGTGAGCGCTGTCCGGTCCAGGATCCGTGCCTGAACTGGGCGATGGACACCGGGCAGCCCGTCGGCATCTGGGGCGGTACGACCGAGGCGGAACGCCGGCTGCTGGCCCGGCGCCGACAGCGGGCCGCACGCCGGTTCAGCTGACGTCGGCCGGTGCCTCGGCGGCCGGCAGCCGCAGGGTGAACTCGGCCCCCTTGCCCGGTTCGCTCGCGGCTTCGACGGTCCCGTCATGGGCCGCGACCAGGTGGCGCACGATCGGCAGACCGAGCCCACTGCCCCCGGTGCGGCGGCTGCGGGACTTCTCCGCGCGCCAGAACCGTTCGAAGACGTGCGGCAGATCGTCGGGGGCGATGCCCTTGCCCGTGTCGGCGACGGTGAGCACGACCTCGTCGCCGTCCCGGCGGGCGGCCAGGGTCACCGTTCCGTCGGCGGGGGTGTGCCGGATCGCGTTGGAGACCAGGTTGCCCAGTGCCTGCCGCATCCGCACCGGGTCGGCGTGCAGCCAGGCCGTGCCGTCGACGTCGGTCAGCAGCGTGACCCCGGCCGCGTCGGCGGCCACCCGGTGGGCGGCGGCGACCTGGTCGAACAGGTCGGCGGCGCGGACCGGTTCGCGGTGCATGCGCAGGGTGCCGGCGTCGGCGGCCGCCAGGTCCTGGAGGTCGTCGATGATCCGCTGAAGGAGCAGCGCCTCCTCGTGCAGCGAGGCCAGGAGCGCCGGGTCGGGGTCGACCACGCCGTCCCGGGTGACCTCCAGCCAGCCCCGGATGTTGGTGAGCGGGCTGCGCAGTTCGTGGGCGATGTCGCTGACCATCGCCTTGCGTTGCTCCTCCAGGCGCTCCCGGCGCTCGGTGAGGTCGTTGAACGCCTCGGCCAGCAGCCCGGTCTCGTCCCGGGTCCGCACCGGCGCCCGCACATGCAGTTCGGGCGGCTGGCGGACGGCGACCGTCAGCGCGCGCAGCGGCCGGACGAGCCGGGTGGCGACCACGGCGGTGACGGCGACCGTGAAGGCGAGGACCAGTCCGGCCGCGCCGACGATCTTCGCCTTGTTGGCCCGGGACATGTCGAACCGGGGCACGCTCTGGTCGCCCAGGCCGAGGAAGAGTTCGGCGGCCGGGGCGGCATACGGTTCGAGCTGGGTGCGGCGGGCGCTGGTGATGCAGTTCTTCGCGATCTGGTCCGTCTGTGCCTGATCGCGCGCGGCCTTCTTGGCGGTGATAAGGAAGCCGCCGGTGACCGGGTTGCGTCCCGTACGGTCGTAGGTGAGGTACAGCGGCCCCTCAAGGTCCAGGTCCTTGCCCTGGAGACAGGGGCGGACCAGGGTCGTCAGCGTGGCGAGGGCCTTCGTCTCGGTGCGGGTGGCACCGTCGATCCCCTTCTTCACCATCGTGACGGAGTCGTCCAGAGCGCCGCCGCAGCCGACCGCGCGGAAGCCCGCGGTGTCCGTCCCGTCGTCGTCGACGAGGTAGGGCCGCCCGCTCGGGGTGTGGGCGACGGTGGTCGGGATGCCGTAGGTGTTGTAGCAGTACCGCTCCTTCTCCGCCACCATGTCCAGTTGCCCGCGCTCCTTCGCCGTCAGCCGGTACGGGCCGACCACCCGCGGGTCGATGCCGCTGAGCTGGGCGCCGGACTCGGTGTAGGTGTCGGTGTGCAGCGGGTCGATGGCGGCGGCCGGCCGGGGTGGCAGTGCGGTGCCCGGTGCCGCCGAGTCGGCGATCAGGGTGCGGTCGGCGCTGGTCAGCGCGATCCTGCGGCCGGTCTGCGCGGCCAGCGCGCGCACCGTGTGCCGCACGCCGGTCCAGTCGGGGTGGTCCGCCGCGTACCCGCTGAGCTGGGCGAGGATCTTGTTGTCGGCCGCGAGGTCCTGGCCCTGCTCCTCCTCCAGCGCGCTGGTGGTGGTCGTCACCGCGAGCCAGGCGGTGGCGGCCACCGAGCACGCGGCGATCAGCACCGAGGCGAACAGCAGCCGGACGAGCAGCCGTTTGCGCCACGGTATCCGGGCCCTCACGGACGGCCGCCGCTGAGCTTGTAGCCGACGCCGAACACGGTCAGCAGCCGCACCGGCCGCCGGGGATCGGCCTCGATCTTCCGGCGCAGGTTCATCACATGGACGTCGACGGCCCGTTCGGTGGAGGCCCGGTCGAAGCCGCGGGTGCACTGGAGCAGCTGCCGCCGGGTGAACACCCGGTCGGGCTCCCCGGCCATGGCGAGCAGGATCTGGAACTCGGCCGGGGTCACCTCCACCGGCACGCCGTCACAGCGCACCTCGTGACGCACCGGATCCACACTGATCCCGGCGGCGATCACGGCAGGCTCCTCCCGCACCGCGGCCGCCCGCCCGCTGCGCCGCAGAATCGTCCGGATCCGGGCCATCAGCTCCCGTGGACTGTACGGCTTGGTCATGTAGTCGTCGGCGCCCAGCTCCAGGCCGAGCAGCACGTCGTCCTCCTCGGACCGGGCCGTGAGCATCAGCACCGGGATCTCCGGGTCGCCGCCGCGCAGCACCCGGCACACGCCGAAGCCGTCGATCACCGGGAGCATCAGGTCGAGGACGACCAGGTCGGGCCCGAGCCGCCGGGCCGCGTCCAGCGCGGCGGCCCCGTCGTGGACCACGGTCGCGGTATGGCCCTCGGCCAGCAGGGACCGCCGGATCAGCTCGGCCTGCATCTCGTCGTCCTCGGCGACCAGCACATGTGCGCACACAGGTTCGGATCCTAAACGGAGTTCCGGCGGCCTACTGGGCGAGCCAGTCGGCGTACCCCATGACGACGGCCGGATGCCGGGCGGGGTCCAGGGTGCGCAGCAACTCCTTCATATGCGCCTTGGCGACGCTGACGCAGGCGTGTGTCGGACCGCCGTGGTCGACATGCAGCCAGATGCCACCGCCGCGCTGCGCGCCCATGGGGCGGGTCCAGTCCAGGGGCGAAGTGCCCGGCTCCCGGTTGTAGTTGATGGCGACGACATAGTCGAAGGAGCCTTCCAGCGGCTCGCCCTCGAAGCCGGTGCCGGGCGATTGGAAGCCGTACGACTGGTGGTACGGCAGCTTGCTCCCCGGGTCGGCGAGCAGGCCGCCGGCGTCGGTGAGCCCGTACACGCCGACGGGCGAGCGCAGGTCTCCGGCCACGTGGTGCTCGCTCCAGCCGTCCCTGCCGTTGTGCGCGGGCCAACTGGCGCCGGGCTGCCAGACACTGTCGTCGCGCTCGTACAGGACGACGGTGGAGACGGGCGAGTCCTTGCCCCGCCCTCTGGCGACGACGATCTGCTCCGCCCGCTCGGGTATCGCGGCCGCGGTCCGCGGCCCCAGCCCCGGTATGCCGGTGGGCTGCGGGCTGCTGCTCTCGGGTGTGGGGGCAGCCGTCGTCCGCGCCGGCCGGTCGTCGTCCGACCGGCTCGGCGCGGCCTGGGCGCCACCCCCGCAACCCGAGAGCAGGAGGGGGGAGGCGGAGAGGCACGCAACGGCAGTTCTGCGATGGATCATGAGACAGACCTTGGCCGACGGATGTAAGAAACTCGTCAGCTTCTGCAGCATGTTGGCGGCGGCGCCCGGCAAGGGGCGCGGGGCTGTGTCGATATGCGGCTACCGCCGCGCGAGCGCGACAAGCCCCCACCGGCCGGCATCCGAACCGCTACGGCTTGCCCTTCTTGTACAACCACGTCTGGAACAAGGAACCGAGATCCTTCCCCGACTGCCCTTCCGCGAGCCTCACAAACTCCGCGGTGGTCCCGTGCCCGTACCGGTGCTCCGAAGCCCACGCCCGCAGAATCCGGAAGAACACCGCATCCCCCACGGCCTTCCGCAGCTCGTGCAACGCCATCGCACCCCGCGCGTACACCGGCGTGCCGAAGATGTTCGCGCCGCTCCCCGGATCCGCCGGCGGATACGCCCACAACTCGTTGCTCGCCGGCTTGGCGTACAGCGCGTCGAAGGACTTCTGCGCGCTGTCGCCCCCGTGCTGTTCGCTGTAGAGCCACTCGGCGTACGTGGCGAAGCCCTCGTTGAGCCAGATGTCCTTCCAGGCGGTGAGGGAGACGGAGTCGCCGAACCACTGGTGGGCGTTCTCGTGCACGAGCGTGCTCAGATCCGGCGCGGAGTCGTAGATCGGCCGGCCCTGCGTCTCCAGCGCGTATCCGACGCTCGGCGCGTGGTCGACGATCGACCCGGCGGAGCGGAACGGGTACGGCCCGAACAGCTTGCTCTCCCAGTCCAGGACGGACGGCAGTTTCTTCAGCACGGCCGCGGAGCCGCTCGCCTCACGTGGGTCCACGGCGTTGTACACCTTGATGCCGTTCCGGGTGGTGTACTGCTCGACCTTGAACTTCCCGACCGTGGCGGTGGCCAGGTACGCGGCCATCGGCTCGCTCTGCCGCCAGCGGAAGGTGGTGCGGCCGCCGGCGGTGTGCTGCCCGAGGAGGACGCCGTTGGCGACGGCGGTGCGTCCCTTGGGGACCGTGATCGTGAAGTCGTACGACGCCTTGTCCCTGGGGTGGCTGTTCGCCGGGAACCAGGTCATCGCGCCCTGCGGCTCGCCGGCGACGAACGCGCCGTCGTCGGTGCGGATCCAGCCGTCCGGCGAACCGTCCGGGTCCGTGACCTGCTTGGGGGTGCCGTTGTAGGTGACGGCGACCCGGAACTCGCGGCCCTTCGCGAGCGCGTGCGCGGGCGTGACGACGAGTTCCTGACCGCTGCGGCTGAAGCGGGCGGTACGGCCGTCGACCGTCACCCGGGTGACCTTCAGGCCGTTGAGGTCGAGGTCGAAACGGGTGAGCTTCTGGGTGGCGCGGGCGGTGAGGACGGCCTTGCCCTCGAGATGGTGGGAGGAGGTGTCGTAGCGGAGCGTCAGATCGTAGTGGCCGACGTGGTAGCCGCCGTTGCCGCTGAGCGGGAAGTAGGGGTCGCCCGCGCCCGCGGCGCCGATCGTGCTCGCCGAGGCCGGTCCGGCGGCGGCGAGCAGCGCCGCCACGGCGACCGGGACGGTGGCGAGGACGGCCTCGCGGCGGAGGACTGCGGTACGTCTGCTTGCACCCTGCACATGGGCTCCTTCGGGGGGTGGCCGATGATCAGTGGCCCACAGACTAGGCGCGGGGGCGTCCGCCTCTCCCCCTCATTCTGGTCAAGCTGTGCCGCGTCGACGGCCGGTGGTCCGGCCTCGCCGCATACGCTCACCGCACCGCCACCGATCCGAGAGGTGCCCGACCGTGAGCGTGCGTGTCCGCAGGATCTATGAACCGCCCGAGCCGGACGACGGTGTGCGCGTCCTGGTCGACCGGCTGTGGCCGCGCGGCATGTCGAAGGCGGACGCGCGGGTGGACGAGTGGCCCAAGGCACTGACACCGTCGAACGAGCTGCGCCGTTGGTATCACGCGGCCGAGGGGGCGTACGACGAGTTCGCGGGCCGTTACGAGGCGGAGCTGGCCGCTCCCGAGGCCGCCGAACTCCTCGACGGCCTGCGGGAGTCGGCCCGCAAGGGCCCGGTGACGCTGCTCACCGCGTCGAAGACACCGCAGGAGAGCCACGCCACCGTGCTGGCGCGGCTCCTCACGGCCCCGTCCCCGCCCCAGGACACCTCGGCCTAAGCCGTCTGCTTGGCCGCCGCGCGTCCCGCCGCCCGGCCCGAGAAGAGGCAGCCGCCGAGGAACGTGCCCTCCAGCGCGTTGTAGCCGTGCACACCGCCGCCGCCGAAGCCGGCCACCTCGCCGGCCGCGTAGAGCCCCTCGATCGGCCGCCCGTCGGCGCCCAGGGCGCGGGAGTCCAGGTCGGTCTGGACACCGCCGAGGGTCTTGCGGGTGAGGACGTGCAGCTTGACGCCGATCAGCGGCCCGGCGGCCGGGTCGAGGATGCGGTGCGGGGCGGCGACCCGGCCGAGGCGGTCGCCGATGTAGCGGCGGGCGTTGTGGATGCCCTGGATCTGGGAGTCCTTGCTGTAGGAGTTGTTGATCTGCAGGTCGCGGGCGACGATCTGGCGGCGCACCTCGGCCGCGTCCAGGAGCGCCTTGTCGGTGAGCCCGTTCATCTTCTCGACGAGCTGTTCCAGGGAGGTCGCGGTCACGAAGTCGGCGCCCTTGTCGACGAATGCCTGCACCGGGCCCGGGGCGCCCTTGCCGAGCAGCCGGTCGCGCAGCACGGCCTTGCGGTCCTTGGCGGTGATGTCGGGGTTCTGCTCGGAGCCGGAGAGCGCGAACTCCTTCTCGATGATCTTCCTGGTGAGGACGAACCAGGAGTGGTCGTGTCCGGCGATGTCCTCGGTGGTGCGCAGGTACTTGAGGGTGCTGAGGGTGTCGTAGCCCGGTAGGCAGGGGTCGGGCAGCCGACGGCCGAGGGCGTCCAGCCAGATCGAGGACGGGCCGGGCAGGATGCGGATGCCGTGGCCGGGCCAGACGGAGTTCCAGTTCTGGATGCCCTCGGTGTAGTGCCACATGCGGTCGCGGTTGACCAGGCGTACGCCCGCTTCCGCGCTGATGTCGAGCATGCGGCCGTCCACGTAGGCGGGGACGCCGGTGACCATCTCGGCGGGGGGTGTGCCGAGGCGCTCGGGCCAGTAGCGGCGGACGATGTCGTGGTTGGCGCCGATGCCTCCGGTGGTGACGACGACGGCCTGGGCGGTGAGTTCGAAGTCGCCGATGCGGTCACGGTTGGAGGCGACACCGCGCGGCGAGTCGTCGGGGGCGAGGACCGTGCCGCGCACGCCGCGTGCCGCGCCGTCCTCGATGACGAGTTCGTCGACCTGGTGACGGTGGTGGAAGGTGAGCAGTCCGTCGCGGGAGGCCTGCTTGGCGTACCGGACGAAGGGCTCGACGACGCCGGTTCCGGTGCCCCAGGCGATGTGGAAGCGGGGTACGGAGTTGCCGTGCCCGGTCGCGCGCAGGTCGCCGCGCTCGGCCCAGCCGACGGTCGGCAGCAGGCTGATGCCGTGACTCTGCAGCCAGGGCCGCTTCTCCCCGGCCGCGAACTCGACATAGGCCCGCGCCCAGCGCACCGCCCAGGAGTCCTCGTCGTCCTTGCGGTCGAACTGGGCGCTGCCCTGCCAGTCGTTCCAGGCCAGGTCGAGGGAGTCCTTGATGCCGAGGCGGCGCTGCTCGGGCGAGTCGACGAGGAAGAGCCCGCCGAAGGACCAGAAGGCCTGGCCGCCGAGGTTGGCGGCGTTCTCCTGGTCGACCAGGGCGACCCGGCGGCCCTTGCTGGTGAGTTCGTGCGCCGCGACCAGGCCGGCGAGGCCCGCTCCGACGACGATGACGTCCGCGTCCATGGCGACCGTTGCCTCTCTTATCCGAATGGGGTGCTGCCGTCGGTCAGCAGCGCGGTGAGCAGTTGCTTGAGCCAGGCGCGGGCCCGGTCGATGTCCTTGTCGAGGAGCAGTTGGGTGGTCACGCCGTCGTACGCGGCGACCACCGCGTGGGCGGCGCCGTCCACGCCGCCGAGTACGGCGGGGATCGGGGCGTGGCCGCGGGCCCGGAAGAGCCGGTCGGCGATGGCCTGCCGCAGCCGGGCACGGTGGTCGAGGAGCGCCTCGGCGACGGCCGGGTCCCGGGCGGCGTGCACCAGGAAGTCGGTCTTCACCAGCAGCCAGTCCACGTCGAGGAGCAGCACGTCGGTCACCCGGTCCACGGAGGCCGGTACGTCCAGGTCGGGTCGGTCCAGGGCGAGGGCGTCGGCGACCTGCCGGGCGATGACGTCGGCGCGGTCCCGGTAGAGGGCGAAGAACAGTTCGTCGAGGGTGGCGAAGTTGGAGTAGAAGGCGCCCCGGCTGAACCCGGCGGCCTCGCAGACCTCCTCGATGGAGACGCGCCCGAAACCCTTGGCCGCGAACACCGTGAACGCGGCGTCGAGCAGCCGGGCCCGGGTCTGCACCCGGCGCCGGGTGACCCGCTTCGTCGCGCCGACGGCTTCCATGTCCCGACCTCCGTTCCATACACGAACGTATCCGATACATGAACGTATCGAAAGACCTCGGAGCGACGTCGCCATGATCGAATGGGAACACATTTTCGATTAAGGAGTACGCTGGCTCCATGGCCACGCACCTCCAGGGCTCCCTGTTCGACCAGACCGACGAGCTGCGGCTCGGCTCCCTCGCCGGCGTCGGCCGGACCGAGTTGGGGTCCGGCGCCTGGATCGACGTACTGCCCGGCTGGCTGAGCGGCGCCGACGCCCTGTTCGAACAGCTGGCGGCGGACGTCCCCTGGCACGCCGAGCGCCGCACGATGTACGACAGCGTCGTGGACGTACCGCGGCTGCTCGCCTTCTACGGAGCGGGCGACCCGCTTCCGCACCCCGTGCTCGTCGAGGCCCGCGAGGCACTCACCCGGCACTACGCCGGTGAGCTGCGCGAGCCGTTCACCACGGCGGGGCTCTGTTACTACCGGGACGGCCGGGACAGCGTCGCCTGGCACGGCGACCGGATCGGCCGGGGCGCGCGCGAGGACACCATGGTCGCGATCCTCTCCGTGGGCGCGCCCCGGGACCTGCTGCTGCGCCCGCTGCGCGGCGGCCCCTCGGTCCGGCGCCCGCTGGGCCACGGCGACCTGATCGTGATGGGCGGCTCCTGCCAGCGGACCTGGGAGCACTGCGTACCGAAGACGGCACGGGCCGCCGGTCCGCGCATCAGCGTCCAGTTCCGGCCGCACGGGGTGCGGTGAACCGGGTCCCCGTTGACAGGTGTCCCGCGCCGTCTGATTGGCTGTGCTCCGGTTCGGTCGGCACGCTGCGGGAACGTCGGAGAGATCATGCACGCAGAGGTACACGAAGTCGGCGAGGGCATCTACCTGGTGCACGGGCAGCACACCAACTGGGTGATCCTCAAGGACGGTGACGCCGTCACGCTGGTGGACACCGGCTACCCCGGGGACCGGCCGGGACTGCTCGACTCCCTCGCGGAGGTGGGCAGTTCGCCGGAGGCCGTCGCGGCCGTCCTGATCACCCACGCGCACAACGACCACCTCGGCTCGGCCGAGTATCTGCGCCACACCCACGGCACCCCCGTCTATCTGCACGAGGCCGAAGTACCGCACGCCCGGCGGGAGTTCCTCCAGCAGGTCTCGGTGGGCTCGGTGCTGAAGAACGCCTGGCGGCCGGGTGTGGTGCCGTGGCTGGTGCACGTCCTGCGGGTCGGCGGCACCGAGCAGCACCCGGTCAGTACGCCCGAGGCGTTCCCTATCGCCGACGGCCCGCTCGACCTGCCGGGCCGGCCCGTCCCGGTGCACACGCCCGGCCACACCGACGGGCACACCGTCTACCACCTGCCCGAGGCCGGGATCGTGATCTCCGGCGACGCCCTGGTCAGCGGCCACCGCACCGCGCGCGTCAGCGGCCCGCAGCTGCTGCCCGACATGTTCCACCACGAGCGCTCCCGGGCGGTGGACTCGCTCGGCATCATCGAGGCGCTCGACGCCGACGTACTGCTGCCCGGGCACGGCCCCGTGCACCGGGGATCCGTCAAGGCGGCCGCCCAGCAGGCCCGCGAACGCGCCCTCTAGGGTCGGGCCATGGCATTGCAGATCAGCGCCACCAACCCGGAGCACCCCGCTCTCCTGCTCGAACTCCCCTGGGACGTCCCGCTGGAGGAGTGGCCCGAGGAATACCTCGTGCCACTCCCCCGCGGTATCTCCCGGCACGTGGTGCGCTACGCCCGGGCCGGCAGCGAGGTCATCGCGGTCAAGGAGCTGGCGGAGCGCCCGGCGCTGCGCGAGTACGAGCTGCTGCGCGACCTGGACCGGCTCGCCATCCCCGCGGTCGACCCGCTCGCGGTGATCACCGGCCGTGCCGACGCGGCGGGCGAACCGCTGGAGTCGGTGCTGGTCACCCGGCACCTGGGCGGCTCGATGCCGTACCGCTCGATGTTCGAGACGACCATGCGCCCGGCGACCATGCACCGCCTCATGGACGCCCTGGCCGTGCTGCTCGTACGACTGCACCTGGCCGGGTTCGCCTGGGGCGACTGCTCGCTCTCGAACACGCTGTTCCGGCGGGACGCGGGCGCGTACGCGGCGTACCTGGTGGACGCCGAGACCGGCGATCTGCATCCGCAGCTGAGCAACGGGCAGCGGGAGTACGACCTCGACCTGGCCCGGGTCAACATCAGCGGCGAGCTGCTCGACCTGGAGGCGTCGGGGGCGCTGCACCCGTCGCTGGACCCGATCGAGTTCGGGTTCGAGATCTGCACCCGGTACGGCGAACTGTGGGAGGAGCTGACCCGCACCTCGGTGTATCCGGCCGGCAAGTACCACTACATCGAGCGCCGGATCCGACGGCTCAACGAGCTGGGCTTCGACGTGGCCGAGATGCAGATCGAGCACTCCTCCAACGGCGACAGCGTCACCTTCGTGCCGAAGGTCGTCGACGCCGGGCACCACCAGCGCCAGCTGCTCCGGCTGACCGGTCTGGACGCCGAGGAGAACCAGGCCCGGCGGCTGCTGAACGACCTGGAGAGCTGGATGGCCACCCAGGACGACTACGCCCCCGGCGACCCCCTCGCCGCCCGGCCCGAGGTGCTGGCCCACCGGTGGGTGCGGGACGTCTTCCGCCCCACCGTGCGGGCCGTGCCGCTGGAGCTGCGCGGCTCCATGGATCCGGCCGAGATCTACCACGAGCTGCTCGAACACCGTTGGTACCTGTCCGAGCAGGCGCAGCACGACATCGGCCTGGAGGTCGCGGTCGAGGACTACATCGAGAACGTGCTGCCCAAGGCACGAGAGACCCTGGAGCCGGTCGCTCCCGAATGACCCGGTCGTGCGGCACCACGTGACTCAGTCGTGCGGCACCACGGCCACCGGGCAGTCGGCGTGGTGCAGCACCCCGTGCGCGACCGAGCCGATGCGGGCGCCGACCGCCGTCCGGTGGGCGCGCCGCCCGACGACCATCAGCTGGGCCCGTCCGGCCACCGAGAGCAGCACCTGGCCGGCGCTGCCCATCTCCACGTGCTCGGCGACCGGCACGTTCGGGAACCGCTCCCGCACCGGCCGTACCGCCTCGGACAGGGCCTTCTTCTCGAAGGGCTCCAGGCCCCCGGTCTCGTCCAGCAGCTTCAGCGAGCCCGGGCTGTAGGCGAAGACCGGCGGCAGGGTCCAGGCCCGGACCACCCGGACCGTCGCGCCACGGGCCGCCGCCGTCTCGAACGCGAACTCCAGCACGGCCGCGCTGTCCTCCGCCCCGCCCTGCTGACCCACGACGACCTCCCGCCCGGCGGCCTCGGCCGTGGGCCGGTCCCCGGCGCGCACCAGCACGACGGGCCGGGCGGCCTCGGCGATCACCTGCTGCCCGACGGAGCCGAGCAGGAACCCGACGACCGGCCCGTGCCCGCGCGAGCCCAGCGCCAGCAGCTCGGCCCCGGCGGCCGCCTCGACGAGCACCTCGACCGGGTCGCCCGCCACGACGTCGACGCTCACCGCGAGCTCCGGATGCCGACCGGTGACGGTACGCACCGACTCGGTCACCCCGTTCGACACCCACCCGTACTGGGTCTCCCGGTCGCCGCCGAACGCCTCCTGCTCCTCGTACCGCCACGCGTGCACCACCCGCAGCGGCAGACCGCGCCGCACCGCCTCCCGGGCCGCCCAGTCCAGAGCCGCGAGGCTCTCCTCCGTACCGTCGATCCCTGCCGTGATCGGGCGTGTCATGCACCGGCCTCCTCGTCGGTTCCGCGTATACGCGGTCAGTCTTCCGCACGGACGGGTGCCCGCTGTGCACCGGCGTACAAGAGCGCAGGCGGGCGATCGAACATACGATGGGCGGGTGCGGTGGCCGCGCTCCTTCCGGAGGGCCCGCCGTACCGAGGAACCAACGGCTCGGGGTGGGAGACGTATGGCACAGGCTGCCGACGCAGCACGGACCGTCATCATGACCGTGGACGACGACCCGGGAGTCTCCCGTGCCGTCGCCCGGGACCTGCGGCGCCGCTACGGGGCGTCGTACCGGATCGTGCGCGCGGAGTCCGGGGAGTCGGCGCTGGACGCGCTGCGGGAGCTGAAGCTGCGCGGCGACCTGGTGGCGGTGATCCTGGCCGACTACCGGATGCCGCAGATGAACGGCATCGAGTTCCTGGAACAGGCCCTGGACGTGTACCCGGGCGCCCGGCGCGTGCTGCTGACCGCGTACGCGGACACCAACGCGGCGATCGACGCGATCAACGTGGTCGATCTGGACCACTATCTGCTCAAGCCCTGGGATCCGCCCGAGGAGAAGCTGTACCCGGTCCTCGACGACCTGCTGGACTCGTGGCGGTGCAGCGAGTACAAGCCGGTGCCGGCCACCAAGGTCGTCGGGCACCGCTGGTCGGCCAGGTCCTCGGACGTGCGGGAGTTCCTCGCCCGCAACCAGGTGCCCTACCGCTGGTACTCGGTCGAGGAGCCGGAGGGCCAGCGGCTGCTGGCGGCCGCCGGGGTCGACGGGCAGCGGCTGCCGCTGGTGATCACGCCGGACGGTACGCCCCTGGTCGAGCCGGAGGCGCCCGAACTGGCCGCGCGGGTGGGCCTCGCGACCACGCCCACGGCGGACTTCTACGACCTGGTGGTCATCGGCGGCGGGCCGGCCGGGCTCGGCGCGGCGGTGTACGGGGCGTCGGAAGGTCTGCGGACCGTGCTCGTGGAGCGCGCCGCGACCGGCGGGCAGGCCGGCCAGAGCTCCCGCATCGAGAACTACCTCGGCTTCCCCGACGGGGTGTCGGGGGCCCAACTCACCGACCGGGCCCGGCGGCAGGCCGCCAAGTTCGGCGCGGAGGTGCTGACCGCCCGCGAGGTCACGGCACTGGAGGTCAGCGGGGCCGCGCGGGTGGTGCGGTTCGCGGACGGCTCGGCGATCGCGGCGCACAGTGTGATCCTGGCGACGGGTGTGCAGTACCGGCAGCTGGATGCCGCGGGCTGCCTCGACCTGACCGGCTGCGGGGTGTTCTACGGCTCCGCGCTGACCGAGGCCACCTCCTGCCAGGGCCACGACGTGTACATCGTCGGCGGCGCCAACTCGGCGGGCCAGGCGGCCATGTACCTGTCCCGGTTCGCCAAGTCCGTGACGCTGCTGGTGCGCGGTGCCGACCTGTCGGCCTCGATGTCGTACTACCTGATCCAGCAGATCAACGAGGCCCCGAACATCTCGGTACGCAGCCACACGGTGGTCGACTCCGCGCACGGGACCGACCGGCTGGAGCGGCTGACGCTCCGTCACTCGACGAGCGGCGAGACCGAGTCGGTCGAGGCGCAGTGGATGTTCGTGTTCATCGGCGCGGCCCCGCTGACCGACTGGCTCGGCGACACGGTGCTGCGCGACGGCCGCGGGTTCATCCTGGCCGGCCCCGATCTGACGGTCGACGGACGGCCGCCGACGGCCTGGGAGCTGGACCGGCCGCCGTACCACCTGGAGACCAGCGTGCCCGGAGTGTTCGTGGCGGGCGACGCGCGTGCCGAGTCCGCCAAGCGTGTCGCGTCCGCCGTCGGAGAAGGAGCCATGGCAGTGATGCTCGTCCACCGTTATCTGGAGCAGTCATGAGCGGGCAGCTGTGCCCCTGCAGCCCGCAGGAGATCGGCTCGCTGTTCCTGTTCGAGAAGCTGGCGCCGGAGCAGCTGGGGCGGCTGTGCGCCGCGGGCCGGGTGGAGCGGTTCGAACCCGGACCGGTCTACACCGAGGGTGAGCCGGCCACCTGCTTCTACGTGATGGTCGAGGGCACCGTGGTGCTCTCCCGGCAGGTCGGCGGGGACGACGTCGAGGTCACCCGGACCTCGCAGGCCGGGGTGTACGCGGGGGCCATGCAGGCGTACCTCGGGGACCGGGTGCGGCAGGCCTACAACAACTCGATGCGGGTGACCGAGCCGACGCGGTTCTTCGTGCTGCCCGCGGACACGTTCTCGGACATCATGCGCGAGTGGTTCCCGATGGCCGTGCACCTGCTGGAGGGCCTGTTCTTCGGTTCGAAGAGCACCCAGGCGGCGATCGGGCAGCGCGAACGGCTGCTGGCGCTCGGCTCGTTGTCCGCCGGGCTCACCCACGAGCTCAACAACCCGGCCGCGGCGGCCGTCCGGGCCACGTCCACGCTGCGCGAGCGGATCGCGAAGATGCGGCACAAGCTCGCGGTGATCGCCGAAGGGCCGTTCTCGCGGGAGCAGTTGGCCGGTCTGATCGAGATCCAGGAGCGCACCGCCGAACGGGTCGCCAAGGCCCCGGCGATGAGTCCGCTGGAGGCCACCGACCGCGAGGACGCGCTCTCCGACTGGCTCGACGACCACGGCATGGACAACGGCTGGCAGCTCGCGCCGACCTTCGTGCAGGCCGGGCTCGACGTCGACTGGCTGGAGCAGGTCGAGGCGGCCGTGGACGAGGAGATCTTCCCGAACGCGGTCGGCTGGCTCAACTACACCATCGAGACCGAGCTGTTGATGAACGAGATCGACGACTCCACCACCCGGATCTCGAACCTCGTCGACGCGGCCAAGCAGTACAGCCAGCTGGACCGGGCGCCCTACCGGGTCGTGGACGTGCACGAACTCCTCGACAGCACCCTGCTGATGCTGTCCGCCAAGATCGGGCAGGACATCCAGGTGGTCAAGGAGTACGACCGTACGCTCCCGCCGGTCCCCGCCTACCCCGCCGAGCTCAACCAGGTGTGGACCAACCTCGTCGACAACGCGGTGTGCGCGATGAAGGACGGCGACGGCGGCGGACAGGGCACGCTGACCGTACGGACCGCACTCGACCACGAGCAGCTGCTGGTCGAGTTCCGGGACACCGGAACCGGGATCGCGCCCGAGATCAAGGACCGGATCTTCGACCCCTTCTTCACGACGAAGCCCGTGGGGCAGGGCACGGGGCTCGGTCTGGACATCTCGTGGCGGATCGTCGTCAACAAGCATCACGGCACCATGCGCGTGGAGTCGGTGCCCGGGGACACCCGGTTCCAGGTACTGCTTCCACTGACCGCCGAAGCGCCCGAGACGCAGGCACCCGACACATCTGAGGAGACGGTATGAGTGGCGACACCGCGATCGACCCGAACGTTCCGCCGAGCGGTGCCGGGTGTGTGGAGTGCGACAAGGCGGGGGGCTGGTGGTTCCATCTGCGGCGGTGTACGCAGTGCGGGCACATCGGGTGCTGCGACGACTCGCCCGCGAAGCACGCGACGGCGCACTTCCGTGACACGGGGCATCCGATCATTCGTAGTTACGAGCCGGGCGAGGGATGGTTCTGGAGCTACGAGACGGAGGAAGTGTTCGAGGCGGGGCCGGAGTTGGCACCACCGGAGAGCCATCCCTCGGACCAGTCGGTGCCGGGTCCTGCGGAGCGGGTGCCGGAGAACTGGGCGCAGGTTCTGCGGGGTTGAGCGCACCGGGGGCGAGGGCTACTGGACGGACTTTGCCGGCGAGTTGGTGGAGCCGGCCCGGGTCTCCCCGCTGACCGTCCGTGAGCAGGAGGTGCCGCGGCTGCCGGCGCCCGGTCGCAACGACTGGCAGACCGGCAGACCGGCGAGGAGCTCTCCAGCACCGGCAAGGCGGCGAGTCTCCATGTCTCCACCATCCTCGCCGAGCTGGGCACGGCGAGCCGTACGGAGGCGGTGGCGATCGCCCGCCGGGAAAGCCTGATCACCCCCGAGCCGACGGCCCGGGGGTGATCAGACGGGGGGTGGTTCAGCGGTTGCAGTCCAGGCTCGCCAGGTCGACGGAGTCGGCCATGGCCTGCATTCCCTTGTCGTTGGGATGGATGTGGTCGCCGCTGTCGAAGAACGGCAGCATCCGCGCCTGGTCGTAGGGGCTGCGCAGGATCCGGTCGAAGTCGGCGGTCCCGTCGAACTCCCCGCTGGTGCGGATGTACTGGTTGACCTCCTGCCGTACGGCCTCGCCCGCCGGGTCCCACTCCGACCAGCCCTCGAACGGCCCGACGGTGGAGGCGACCACGCACATGCCGGCCGCGTGCGCCCGCCGGACGATCTCCTGGTAACCGGCGATCAGGTCGGCCGCGGTGACCCCGGTGTGGGCCTTGATGTCGTTGACCCCCTCGAAGAGGAAGACGGTACGGACGCCCGGCTGGCTGAGGACGTCGCGGTCCAGCCGGTGGAGGGCCGCCTGTCCGGCGCCGTCGGCGAGGACCTGGTTGCCGGAGATCCCCTCGTCGGCCACGCCCTTGACCTCGGTGCCCGCCTTCTGGAGCCGGCGGGCGAGATAGTCCGGCCAGCGGCGGTTGAGGTCGGTGGTGGACGCCCAGCCGTCGGTGATGGAGTCCCCGAGCGCGACCACGGCCCCGGTGGCCGGGTTCGACGGCCGGACCGAGACCGAGTCCAGGTACCACCAGGAGCCGGTGGTCTCCGTCCAGTTGGCGGCGCTCACCTCGGCGGTGTGGTCGCCCTGGGTGGCATAGGAGGTCTGCATCGCCATCCAGTGGCCGGTCGCGGGGCCGGCCGCGTCCGGGCTGTGCAGACTGACGACCAGGTTGCTGCCGGCGGGCAGGCTGCCGGGCAGCGGGTCGCTCCACGCGGTGGCACCCGCGGGCACGGTGACCGTGCGGGAGCCGTCGAAGGTCAGCGGCTTGTTGCTGCCCGGCTTGAGGGCGGCGCCCTGGCTCTGGAGTCCCGCGTAGACGCTGTCCAGGGTCAGGGGCCGGTCGCCGAAGGCGTTGGACAGCCGCACCCGCAGATCGCTGCCGGCGGCGCTGGTGCGTACGACCAGCCGGTAGCCGCGGTCGGCGGTGCCCTGGCCCATCTGGTCGGCGCTGGCCCCCCAGGTGACGACGTCGTGCCGGGTGGTGGCGGTCTGCACGGGGGGCTCCCACACGGGTGCCGCCTGGGCGGGCCCGGTCTGGCAGGCGACTGTGGCCAGTAGGACGGTGGCGAGGCCGAGGAGCCTCGAGAACCGGCCGGTCACCGCGCGAGATCCCTCAGCGTGACGGACGCGCCGGGCTTCAGCGTGACCGTCCTTGACTTGCCGCCGTAGGCGACCGTCGTCGTACGGCCGCCGACGCTGCGGATCCGGGCCTCGGTCGGCTTGCCGTCGCGCCAGCTCAGGTCGACAACGAAGCCGCCGCGCGCCCCCGCCCCGGTGACCTTGCCGGAGGCGGCCCAGGCGGCGGGCAGGGCGGGCAGGAGCTCCAGATGACCGGGGCGGGAGTACAGCAGCATCTCCAGGATCGCGGCCGGGGTACCGAAGTTGGCCTCGATCTGGAAGATGCCCCGGCCTTCCTCGACCTGGTAGATGTCGAAGAGGTTGGGTGAGGTGCCGTTGCTGCCGTTGTCGGAGGGGCGGAGGTTCCTGACCACGAGCTGGTAGGCCTTGTCGGCGTCCTTCAGCCGGGACCAGCACAGCGCGCGCCAGGCGTTGGCCCAGCCGAAGCTGTCCATGCCGCGCGCGGTGAGCAGGGCGGTGGCGCCCTTGACGATGTCGGCGGGGGTGGAGCCGTCGGGGCGGATCCGGTCGCCGGGGAAGAGGTTGATCAGCGGCGAGAGGTGGCGGTGGGTGGTCTCGCCGAGGTTGTCCGGGGACATCCACTCCTCCAGCCAGCCGGTCTTGGGGCTCACCACCGGCAGGTAGAGGCGGTCGCGGAGCTTGCCGATGGTGCCCGCGTATCCAGCATCCCTCTTCAGCTCGGCGGCCGCAGTCCGGAAGTTCCCGAACAGCATCCACACCTGCTCCTGGGAATAGGTGTTGCCCTTGGCGTCCTGCGGCCCGTGCTCGGGCGACCAGTCGCTGTCCGCGATCAGCACCTCCTTCCCGTCGTCCAGGGTAGTGGTGAGCAGCCGCGCCTCCCAGAACTCGCAGGCGCCCTTGAGCAGCGGGTAGATCTTCTCCAGGTGGGAGCGGGAGAGCGTGAACTCGTAGTGTTCCCAGAGGCTGTTGCACAGCCAGGCGTTGCCCGTCGGGTGCCACCACCAGCCGAGTCCGCCATAGGGGTTGGTGGAGTAGGCGACGGTCCAGCCGGCGACCTTCCCGCTGGAGTTGCGGTAGCGGTTGCGGGAGTCCTGGAACAGCCGCTGGGTGACGTCCGTCCAGGCCGGGAGCTGGTCCACGCAGTAGTTGGTGAAGGCGTCGAAGCACTGCGACAGGCCCAGCCTGTCGGACATCCAGTAGTTCATCTGGATGTTGACGTCGGAGTGGTAGTCGCCCATCCAGTCCGGGTCGTTGCCGTCCAGCCAGTTGCCCTGGAGGCCCATCGGCAGACTGTCACGCGACCCGGCGATCATCAGATAGCGGCCGAACTGGGCGTAGGCGGCCTCCAGTTCCGGGTCCGGGTCGCCGGTGTCGGCGCGGGCCTGGATGCGCGCCCAGGTGTCCAGCTCGCGCTGGTCGGCCGTCGAGGTGCCGAGCGAGAGGTCGAACTGCCCGAACAGCGCACGGTGGTCGGCGGCGTGGGTGCGCAGCAGCGAGTCCGCCGAGTGCCGGGCCGCGGTCTTGACCTTGGTGCGGGCGAGCGCCCGCGGGTCGAGGGAGGGGTCACGGAAGCCGGCGGCGGCGTCCGGTGCGTAGTTCGTACCGCCGCTGAGGACGACCGTCAGCTCCCGGCAGTCGGTGAAGGTGATGTGCGAGCCGCTCACCCGCACGCTGCCGCCGCTGCCAGACGCGTTCACGGCGGCCCCGTACTTCAGCCCGTTGGCGAAGGACCCGGCGAACGACTCGGCGGTGCCGCCGGTCTCGCCGTGGGTGCCCTCGAAGGTGAGGGTGCCGGTGTAGCGCCCGCCGCCGTCCTGGCTGAAGTGCGCCACGATCACGTCGTCGGGGCGGCTGGCGAAGATCTCCCGCCGGTAGGTCACTCCGGAGCGGACGTAGGACGTTGTCACCACGCCGTTGTCGAGGTCGAGAGTGCGGCGGTAGTCGGAGACGGCGCCCAGTTCGTGGTCGGGTATCTCGACGACGAGCCGGGCCAGCAGGGTGAGCGAACCGAAGTCGGCCCGGCCGTAGGGGAGCTGGCCGTCGGAGTCGAGGGTGTCGTTGAGACCGCCGGTCCACAGGGTGGCGTCGGTGAGAAGGAGGAGTTCACGACCGGAGTCGTTGCTCGCGAGGGCACCGAGCCGGCCGTTGCCGACGGGCAGACCCTGCGTGATCATCGAGCCGTCGTCGGCGGGCGCCTGCCACCAGAGCTGATGGCGGGCGGAGGTGAGCGGCTCGGATGACCGCAGCGGGGCGGCGGAGGCGGTGAAGGAGGGAAGCCCGGCGAGGGCTCCGGTGGCGGCGGCCAGGGCGAGGAAGCTGCGTCTGCTGGGGTGGTTGTCCATGGGGTTCCAATCCAACGTCCGTGAGGGGGGCGCCCCTTCAGGGGCGCAGGGAACTGCGCGACCGGCCCCCACCGGCCCGCAGTTCCCGAACAACGCACTTATCGAGGCGACTTGGGAACGTCGATCCGGTCGACGTCCGGCGCGTACCCCGAGCCGCTGTCGAAGCTGATGGTGTTGGCACCGGCCTTCAGAGTCACCGGAACGCTCACCGTCGAAACGGTCCCCCAGTCCCCCGTCGACGGGAACTTGTGGCTGGTCCCGCCCCCGGAGTTGGCAGCGATCGTGGCCGACCGCGAGTCACCGCTGACATACGCGACCTTCACCAGATACGTGCCGGCCTTGTCGACGACGACGTTGTTGATGGTCAGCTTGCCGCCGACGTACAGGTTTCCGACCTTCTTCTGACCGGAGCAGGCATCGCACCCGGCGACGGAGGCGTTTCCGCTCAGCGTGTTGCCGCTCGCCTCGGCCTCATAGCCGGTGGAGGCCAGGGCACTGCCCTTGGGCGTCACGGTGAACAGGCGCGAACCATGCGCCGGCAGCGCCTCAGTGATCTTGCTCGTGTGCGAACCGAGGTCCTCACTGTTCCACAGGTCCCGCACCGACGCCTTGCCGCTGAAGCCGAGGGCCGTCCAGTCGGCCGTGACCGCCGCGGGCGAGTCGGCGAGGTTGAACAGCGCCACCGTGTACGTGCCGTCGGCGTTCTTCGCCGCCCAGACCTGCTGCGGGTCGGACGGAGTGATGGGCCGGGCCGGCGGGTTGTCGCTCTGGTCGACGGCGATGACCTCGCGGTTGGTCAGCAGGGAGACGCCGTAGTCGTCGAGCTTGGTGATGTCGTCGCCGGTGAACAGGGGCGACTTGGCGACGGCCCAGAGCGTGGCGTAGCTCTGCCGTTCGGCCTTGGTGAGGCCGTCCATCGCGCCGTTGCCGACGTCGAGGGAGTCGAGGTCGTTCCAGCCTCCGGGGCCCGCCTTGTCGGTCCAGGCCGGGGTGTCGTCCCAGCGGTCGTCGACCGAGTTCTCCCAGCTGACCAGGGTGTTGCAGTAGCACTCGACGTCGGTGTCGATGCGCCAGCCGTTGGTGTACTTCTGCCAGTCGGCGGCATGCCCGAAGTCCAGGGACCAGGAGGCCTCCAGGTGGATCGGGCGGCCGGTGGCGGCGATCGCCTTGTTCCAGGCGGCCACGTCGGCGACGTTGTTGTACTGGTCGCCGCTCTTGCCGGAGCCGGGGCCCACGCCGTCGAGCTTGAGGAAGTCATAGCCCCAGCCGGCGATCATCTGGGCCTGGGAGTCGATGTACTTCTGCGCGCACGGCTTGTCGAAGTCGATCTTGTACGCGCTGTCCCAGCCGTTGGTGGTGCGCAGGTCGTCGTAGACGATGTCGGCGGTGGTGCAGCCGTCGGCGTTCCAGATCGGCGTCTTGCCGTCGCCGTAGGCGCCCTTCTCCAGTCCGGCCGGGAGGTAGATGCCGGCCTTGAGGCCCGTGGCGTGGATGCGGTCGGCGACGGCCTTCATGCCGCTGGGGAAGCGGGCGGAGTCGGCCTTCTGGCGGCCGTACTGGTCGTAGCCGGACTTCCAGCTCCAGTCCATCCACCAGCCGGCGTCGATGTTGATGTACTCGTAGCCGTACTTCTTCAGCTTGCTCGCCATGGCGTCGGTCTGCTTGAGGACGTTCGCCTCGGTGAGATAGCTGTAGTCGCCCTGGTCGTTCAGGCCCGGGTACTTGGACGACTGCATGCTCCAACTCGACCAGCCCATGTAGGGCTTGGCGGCGATCGGGACGGACGCCTGGGCGGGCGTCTGGGCGGACGCCTGGGCGGGCGTCTGGGCCTGGGCGGCCGGTACGGCGGCCGCGAAGGCCGCGGTGAGTGCCAGCACGAGGACGGTTCTCAGCCCGCGTACGGGCAGGACGGATTGCGAAGGTGACCGCATGGGCCCTCCAGGGTTCGGGGTCTTGGGCGGCTCAGCCCTTGCCCATTGGGGTGGGAGACGAGGTGATGAAGGACTGGATCGCGGCGGCCGCGGCCCCGCGCGCCCACTCCTCGAACGGGAGTGGACGGGTCTGTACGTCGCACTGCGCGGCGGAGCCGAAGGCGGCCGCGGTGAACGAGTCGAGGATCTGCTCGGCGAAGAGGTCGTAGGCGGCGAGTCCCTCGCCGGAGATGATCACGCGTTCGGGGCCGAAGAGGTTGGCCACGGTGGCGATGCCCCGGCCGATGGCCTCGCCGGCGCGGGCGTACACCTCCCGCGCTCCGGGCACGCCTTCATGGGCCAGGGCCACCGCCTCGGCGGAGTCGGTCACTTGACGGCCGGTCACCTCGCGCATGCGGGTGACGATCGCGGCGTCCCCGGCGATCGCCTCCACGCAGCCGCGGTTGCCGCAGTGGCACAGCGGTCCGGACGGGTCGATGGCCACATGGCCGATCTCCCCCGCCACCCCGTGCGCGCCCGCGACCAGCCGGCCGTGGATCACCAGTGCGCAGCCGATGCCGGCGCCGACGGTGACCACGGCGAAGTCGGAGAGCCCGACACCGGCGCCGAACCACTGCTCGGCGACGGCCAGGGCACGTACGTCGTTGTCGACGACGACCGGCAACCCCGTGGTCATGGCGACGAGTTCGGCGAGGGCCACGTCCCGCCAGTCGAGGAAGGGCGAGTAGCGCACGACCCCCTCGGCCCGGTCCACGTCGCCGGAGACGGCGATGCCGAGGCCGAGGACCGGGGTGCCGAAGTCCTCGGCCTCGGTGCGCAGTTCGTGGGTCAGGTCGGCGATGGAGGTCAGGACGGCCTTGGCGGCGCGGTCCCTGACCGGCAGCCTGCGGGCCAGACGGATCCGGCAGCACAGGTCGGTGAGGACGGCGATGACCTCGTCGCCGGTCACCTTGACCCCGATGAACAGCGCGCGCCCGCCGTCGACCCGCACCAGGTTGGCGGGGCGCCCCAGGGCCGGCCGGGCCTCTCCGTCGGCGTCCTCCGCCAGATATCCGGCCGCCAGCAGCGGCCGGACGGCCTTGGTCACGGCCGCCGCCGACAGGCCGGCCCGGCGGGCCGCCTCCAGCCGGGTGAGGGGGCCGTGGGACAGGACCGTGGTGAAGATCTGCGAGGCGGCCGGCGTGTGGGCCGGGAACGTCTCGGCACGGGAGGTGGAGCGCATGGCCGGGAACTTAGGTGGCTTATTTTCCGCTGTCAATAAAAGAAACAGGAATCACCTGAAGGTTGACTGTGAGGCTGCCGTGGCCTTCAAATAGCGGGTGACCTGGAGGCGTTGACGCGTGTTCCACCGGTGGGAGTGATCCGGTTCCACCGGTGGGAGTGATCCGGTTCCACCGATGAGGGTGATCCGGGTGCCCGGCCCCCCGACAGGGCACCCGGATCAGCGGTGTGGCGTGCCCGTCAGTGACGGGCGGCCGGCTTGTTGGCCTCGGTGACGTTGACCGCGGCCCAGGCCTGGTCGACCGTGCGGTACTCGACGCCGCTCGCGCCGTAGAGGTCCTTGGCCGCCTTCAGCGTCGCGACCCGCGCGTCGTGGAAGTCGGTCGAGGAGACCATGTACCGGGTCAGGGCGCGGTAGAAGATCGCCGTGGCCTTGGCGCGGCCGATGCCGGTGACCGTCGATCCGTCGTAGGTCGGCGAGTCGTAGGTGGTGGCGCCGATCTTCTTGCGGCCGCTGCCCTCGGCGAGCAGGTAGTACGCGTGCGAGGAGACACCGGAGCCGGCGTGCACCTCGGCGTCCGCCACCTCGGGCGACCAGTAGTCGACCGTGCCTTCGAGGCGGTCGAGCGAGGGGTGGTCGAGGCGGCGCAGGAACTTCTGCTGCAGCCCCAGCTTCTCGCCGAGCAGGTAGTTCGGCGGGTTCTTCGCGTTGTTGGCGGAGAACTCGACGTTCGAGCCGAAGACATCGGCCAGTGACTCGTTCAACGCGCCGGGTTCGCCGAACTGGTTGCCGTCGTTGTCGACGTACGTCGGTTCGAGCTTGGCGGTCGCGTCCACCACGCCGTGGGTCAGCTCGTGGCCGGTGACGTCGAGGACGACCAGCGGCTTCTTGATCTCCTGCCCGTCGCCGTCGCCGTACAGCATGCAACCGCAGTCCGAGTCCCAGAAGGCGTTGCCGACCTTCTTGCCCCAGTGGACCATGGCGCGGGCAGGCTTGGAGTTGTTCGCGATGCCCTTGCGGCCGAAGGTCTTCTTGTAGAAGTCCAGGGTCTTGGTGATGCCGTACTGGGCGTCGGCCGCGGCGCTGCCCCGGCTGCTGGTGGCGCCGTTGCCCCAGCTGTCGGTGGTGCTGGTGAACTTGGTGCCCTGGGCGAAGCTCTCGGTCTCCTTGCCCTTGGCGTCCCGGGTCTCGGTGCCGTAGCGGGTCGGATCCTTGAGCAGGAAGCTCTTGCGGGCGGTCTGGGTGGTGGTGAGCGGGACCTTGCCGACGAAGAGCGACCTGCCGGAGCCGTGCGCGGTCGCCGGGTAGTGGGCGGCGGCGGAGACGGACGCGCCGGCGAAGGCGTCGGCGTGAGCGGCGATGCCGGTGGCCGGGTCGAGGGTCTCGCCGTGCTTGCGGAGGGTGTCCAGCACCTTGGGCGAGAGGAACTCGTCGTTGTCCGGCGCGTTGCTGCGCACCTTGCCGGTGAGAGCGTCGACGACGACCGTGCGGGCACCGTCCGGGCCGTCGACCGCCACCTGGTAGGCGAGGGCGGAGGCACCGCCGCGGGCGTCCACCACGAGTGCGGCGGTGCCGGCGTCACCGTCGGCGACCGAGGCGGCCTCCTCCTCGGCCTGGCGGGCCGTCAGCTTCGCCTCGGTGGTGGCGAGCCGGACGGTGTGGTCGGCCGCCCGGGTGACGCCGGTGTAGGCCGACCGACGGGAAAGATGGACGACGAGATCGCCGCCGAGCACCGGCATACCCCGGTGGGTGCGGACGAAGCGGACATGACGCGCCCCCTCCGGGTCGATCATCACGTCCTGTGCCTGGAGCTCGTCGCCCGCGCCGACACCGGCCGCCGAGGCGTGGGCGAAGGCCACCGTCCGTGCCGCGGTCACCACCTGTGCGGCCGTCGTGGCGGCGGCCGCGGCCCGCTGTTCCACCCCCGTGGTGGGGCCGGCGAAGGCTGTACCGGTCAGGCCCGTGGCGGCCGTCGTCACGGCGACGGCGACCGCCACGCTGCGTATGTGCGCGCTACGCACTGATCAGGGTTCCTTACGTTCGAAGACGGCCTGGATCCATCACCGACCGCCTTGCGGCACGGCGCCGTTGAGGCGCCAAGGGGGCTGGTCGGGCCCCCGGCCGCAACCCTTTCGGACGAGTCATGTCCATGTAAAGCACAATTCATCGCTTTTCTTGCTTTTCGTGGCAATACTTTGCAAATCCGCACCGCGTGGTGATCACGAAGTGACCAACTGTGCGTCGACTGTGGAGATGTGACGGGATGCGAGAGGGTTCCCCGAACCGCATGTGACCCATCTCGCATCGGAAGCAGACAGAGAGGAGCAAGACCCGGATGGTCTCGGCAAAGGTGAGCAGAAGCGTGGTACTCGGAGCGGTGGCGCTGTCGCTGCTCGCGGTACCGGCCCAGGCGGCGCCCATGAAGGCGGGAGCGGAGCCCCGGCCGGCCGCCGCCCTGCCGGCGCCGGACACCGCGGGCATGGCCGCGGTGCTGAACTCGGTGGTGGCGACGGGCGCGCCCGGCGCGATGGCCCGGATCGACGACGGCACGACGGTCTACAAGACGACGCGGGGCGTCGCCGACCGGACCACCAGGCGCGCCATCACCACCGGCGACCGGTTCCGCGTCGGCAGTGTCACCAAGACGTTCTCGGCGGTCGTCCTGCTGCAACTGGTGGACGAGGGCAAGCTCGCCCTGGACGCACCGGTCAACCGCTATCTGCCGGGGCTGCTGCCCGACGACCGCATCACCGTGCGGCACGTGCTCAGCCACCGCAGCGGTCTGTACGACTACACCAACGACATGTTCGCCAGCAGCGTGTCGGGCTTCGAGGCGGTGCGGAACAAGGTCTTCACCTACCGTCAGCTGGTGAACCTCTCCCTGAAGAAGCCGCGGACCAACGCGCCGGGAGCCGTCTACTCCTACTCCAACACCAACTTCGTGGTCGCCGGCATGCTGATCGAGAAGCTCACCGGGCACAGCGTGCGGACCGAGTACGAGAACCGCGTCTTCAAGCCGCTGAAGCTGCGCGACACCTTCTACGTCCACCCCGACACGACGATCCCCGGGCAGCACGCCAACGGCTATCTCACCGCGGACGAGGCGGGCGCCAAGCCGGTCGACGCGACGGACCAGACGGTGTCCTGGGCACAGAGCGCGGGCGCCATCGTCTCCACCGCCCAGGACCTCGACACCTTCTACTCGGCGCTGGTCCGGGGCAAGCTGACGTCCGCCGCACGCCTCGCGGAGATGGAACGCTTCACCCGGGTCAACGCCACGACCTCCTACGGCCTGGGGCTGCGCCGCCGCGATCTGTCGTGCGGGATCTCGGTGTACGGCCACACGGGCGCCGTGCAGGGCTACTACACGTACGCGTTCACCACGAAGGACGGCAGGCGCAGCCTCACCGCGCTGGCCAACGCCTCCAACAGCTCGGCCGTGCTCAACACGCTGGCGGACACCCTGGAGCCGGCGTTCTGCGGCAAGCGCGCGGCGACGCGGAGCGCCGGGACACCGCTTGAACGGGAGGACATCGCACCGGCCGCGCCGCGGGAGCAGTAGCGCCGGCACTTCGCTCCCCGCGGGAGCGGCGGCGCCACACTCACCTCAGAAGCAGCGGCACCACGCTCACCGCCGGAGCGATGGCACCACGCTCACCGCGGGAACGGCGGCACCGCCCTCGCCGCCGGAGCAGTGGCACCCGCCTCCGCCGCGGAAGCACCAGCCACGGGTGCGGTGACCGCGGGTGCGGTGGCCGCGAGAGCGGCAGGCGTACCGCCTCGCCTCGTCGAGGGAACCTCGCGCCCGGGCCGGACGTTCTACCGGCGACTTCCCCACCGGGCGCGACGTTCGGCCCCTGACCTGGCAGAGGCGGCGTGATGAGCGAGCTGGTCCCCGGGGGCAATCTGCCCCTTCCGGACGGCGCGCTGACGCTGCGGGTGCCCGGTCCCTTCGACGTCTCCGCGCTGATCACAGACGAGAGCGGCAAGGTCGGCGGCGACACCGACTTCGTCTTCTACAACCAGCCGGACGCGCCCGGCGTCCGGCTGCGCGGCGACACCCTGACCGTCGAGCCGGCCCGGCTGCGAAGCGGCGCCCAGCGCGTCACCCTCACGGTCACCGCCGCCGAGCCGGGCACCCCGCTCGGTCGACTGCCCGCCTCCGCACTGCATGTCACCGACCTCGTCGGCCGGACGGTGGCCCGGTTCGCCCCGCCGCGCCCGCAGACGGAGACCCTCCTGCTGCTCGCCGAGATATACCGCCGGGGCACCGGCTGGAAGCTGCGCGCGGTCGGACAGGGATACGCCGACGGACTGGCGGGGCTGGCCCGGGACTTCGGGGTCGATGTCGTCGAGGACCGGCGGCCGGCTCCGGCGTCGCGCCCCACGATCCCCGCCCAGCGCACCGCGGCCGCACCGCCCCGGCCCTCGGCGGCCGCGCTCCCGGACCCGGACGGCCTGCTGGGCCTGGTCAACTCCGCCCGCGCCCAGGCCGGCCGGCCACCCGTGGCCCCGGACGCCCGGCTCACCTCCGCCGCCCTCGCTCATGCCACCACGATGGCCGACGCCGGCCGACTGGCCACCGAGAGCCTCGACGGCGTCTCTCTCCACCAGCGGATCCACCGCACCGGATTCGCGTATGTCACGGTCGGCGAGCATCTCGTCTCCGGCCCGCGCACCCCGGTCGAGTTCGTCGAATACTGCCTGCGCACCGAGGGCGCCCGGCGCACCCTGCTCGACCCGGCCTTCACCCACGCCGGCCTGGCCCACGTCCAGGGCCTGGCGGACGGGGACACCTACTGGACCGCGCTGTGGGCCAGACCCCTCACCCCGGCCGAACTGACCCGCACCCGCGCCGAGGTCGTCGACCTCACCAACCGGGAGCGCGCCCGGGCCGGGCTGCGGCCGCTCGCGGTGGATCCGCAACTGGCCACGGCCGCACAGGCGTACAGCACGGACATGGCGACCCGGGACTTCTACTCGCACACCTCCCCCGAGGGGACCCAGCCCTGGGACCGGGCCGCCGCCGCGGGCTCCCGGCGGCGCACCATCGGCGAGAACATCGCCTGCGGCCAGCGCTCGGCCGCCGAGGTGGTGGACGGCTGGATGAACAGCCCCGGCCACCGGGCGAACATCCTCAAACCGGACTTCACCCACATCGGCATCGGCTTCGCGGGCGGTGGCCGGGCGGGCACGTACTGGACCCAGCTGTTCGGTGCCTGAACCGATACGGCCCGTGATCTTGGCGGAACGGGTCCGTCCGGGACACCATGCCCGGCATGAAGGGTGATCTCTTTTCCAGTCAGCACATGGTGGAGCCGGCCGTGGCGCCGGGCATGACGATCGAGAACGCGAAGTGCGTCAGGTACGCCGTGAACGGCGAGATGTACGCGCGCCAGGGCGCGATGATCGCGCACCGCGGCAGTCTGAAGTTCGAGCGCAAGGGCCAGGGCGTGGGCGGCATGCTCAAGCGCGCGGTCACCGGGGAGGGGCTGCCCCTGATGTCCGTGCAGGGCCAGGGTGAGGCCTGGTTCGCGCACGAGGCACAGAACTGTTTCATCGTCGAGGTCGAGCCGGGCGACCAGTTCACGGTCAACGGCCGCAACGTCCTGTGCTTCGACGCCTCGCTGTCGTACGAGATCAAGACCGTGAAGGGGTCCGGCATAGCGGGGGGCGGTCTGTTCAACAGCGTGTTCACCGGACAGGGCAGGCTGGGGCTGATCTGCGACGGCAACCCGCTGGTCATCCCGGTCTCGCCGCAGGCGCCGGTGTACGTCGACACGGACGCGGTGGTGGGCTGGACCACGCAGTTGCAGACCTCGCTGCACCGCTCGCAGTCCATCGGGTCGATGCTGCGCGGCGGTTCGGGGGAAGCGGTCCAGCTGATGCTCCAGGGTGAGGGATACGTCGTGGTGCGGCCGAGCGAGGTGACCCCGCAGAAGGCGCAGCAGCACTGACAGCGCACGCCGTGATCCGCACCACACAGGCAACCCCGACGGCCGTACGGACGTCCTGATTCACAACAGCGAAGCCCTGGCCCGTGCGGCCAGGGCAAAATCCGGGCGCACTATAAACACCATGTATACGCGCGATGTATAGACGGGGTGTATATGCGCCTCGCGTAGAGAGGCACCCATGTACGGCAAGGCATTCGCCCCGGAGTACCAGGGCGCGTTGACCTCCCTGTCCGTGAACTCGTCGCTGGTCGACGTGCTGGCCGAGGGCATCGAGCGGCTGCGCGAGGCCGAGCGGTCCGGCCGCCGCGGCGAGGAGGCGCGCTGCGGGCTGGCCGTCGCCGAGGCGCATCGGCGCCTGGGGCAGGTGGGGGACGCCGACCGGGCCTGGAAGGCGAGTTACCGTGCCGCCCGGGCGGCCGGGGACCTGGCGGCGATGGCGTGGGCGCTGTGGAGCGGTGGCACCCTGGCCCGGCAGCGCGGCGCGTTTGCGCTGGCCCGGCGGCTGCTGGGGCTGGCGGCCGACCTCGGCGAGCGGGGCGGGGACGTCGTCGTCCGCGGCTACTCACTGGCCGGGCTCGCCGAGACCGGCCGTATCCAGGGCGACTACGCGGCCGTGGGACGGCTGCACGAGCAACTTCTCGCCGAGGCCCGGCGGCGCGGTGAGGCCCGGCACACGGTGTGGGCGCTGGAGGGCATCGCGCAGATGCATCGCAACACCGGGTTGTACGACCGGGCGTACGCCCTCTTCGAGGAGGCGGCCGGGATAGCGGCGCGGGCTCAGGACCGGCGCGGGCACGCCTGGGCGCTGCGCGGGCTCGCGGACCTCGTGTCGGTGCGGGACGGCGACAGCGAACGGGCACTCGCGCTGCTGTCCGAGGCGGAGACGGCGTGCCGGGCGATGAACCTGTCCAGCGCGCTGGCCTACAACCACAAGATGCGCGGCAACGTCCTCTACCGGGCCGGGCGTTACGCCGAGGCGCGGGAGTTGTACGAGCTGGCGCTCACGGAGTTCCGCGCGATGAGCGAGCCGCGCGGCGAGGCGCTGTCCCGGCTGGGGCTGGCCAAGTCGCTGGCCCGCCTGGGCCGTGACCGTGCCGAG
The DNA here is from genome assembly GCF_040651615.1 of Streptomyces sp. NPDC048417. NCBI lineage: Bacteria > Bacillati > Actinomycetota > Actinomycetes > Kitasatosporales > Streptomycetaceae > Streptomyces > Streptomyces sp. NPDC048417. The sequence goes on from NZ_JBEZKI010000034.1 coordinate 51,431, forward strand.
ACGGCGGCCGAACTCGCCGACCTCGCGGGCGTGCTGGAGCGGGCCGGTCTGCGGCACGCCCGGGAGATGGTGACCCGCGCCCAGGCGGAGTTCGGCGTCGGGACGGAGGCCGTCCGATGACCGCGCCCGCACCCGTCACCGCTGCCCCGCACGTCCTCGTCCGGTGCCGGGACCTGGTGCGGCCCGCGCTGGTGGCGGCGGTGGGGCGGCTGCACCCCTGGGTCGGCGAGATGGCCGGGTACGCGTTCGGCTGGTGCGAGGTCGGCGGCTCCCCCGCCGACGCCCCGGGCGGCAAGGGTGTCCGGCAGGCGCTGGCGGTGCTCGGCGCGGAGGCGGCCGGCGCGCCCGCGGAGCGCGGGGTCCCGGCGGCGGTCGCGGTGGAGCTGGTGCACGCCTTCTCGCTGCTGCACGACGACATCATGGACGGCGATGCCACCCGGCGCCGCCGCCCGGCGCTCTGGCAGGCGTACGGCACCGGACCGGCCGTCCTCGCGGGCGACGCCCTCTTCGCGCTCGCGGTCGAGACCCTGACCGCCGCCCCCGGCGGACCCGGTGCCCTGCGGCTGCTGTCGGCCGCGCTGGCGGACCTGGTGCACGGGCAGGCGGACGATCTGCTGTTCGCGGGGCGGCCCTGGACGGGCGTGTCGGCGCGCGAGTACCGGGTGATGGCCGAGCGGAAGACGGGTGCGCTGCTGGGGTGCGCCGTCGCGCTGGGGGCGGCGCTCGGCGAGGCGCCCGCGGCCACGGTGGGCTCGCTGGACCTGGCCGGACGCCATCTCGGCGTGGCGTTCCAGCTGGTCGACGATGTGCTGGGGATCTGGGGCGACCCGGCCGTCACCGGGAAGCCCGTGCACGGCGATCTGCGGGAGCGGAAGAAGACGTATCCGGTCCTCGTCGCGCTCGGCTCCCCCGCCGGCCCCCGGCTCGCCCAGCTGCTCGACACGCCTGGGCACGCCGGGGCGGCGGCCGCGTTGATCGAGGAGGCGGGCGGACGCGCGGCCGCGCTCGCCGAGGCCCGTCGGCACACCGCCCGGGCCGAGGCGCTGCTCGCCGGGGAGCCGCTCGCGTCGGCCGAGCTACGCGGCCTGCTGGACTACCTGGTGCGCCGGGACCTCTGAGACGGTTCGACCGGCCCCCCCGTACCGGGGCTTCGGAGTGGGCCGTCCAGCGGACCGCAGCCGGCCTTTTACCGTCGGTTACCCGCAGGTGGGGGCCCGGTCATTTGCCGTTTTCCTCAAGTCCCAGGCAGGTGACGCCGTTTGAATAAAAGGCAAGAAGGGAGCCCGAGTTGCAGATTCTTTGAACAAACCGGGGCGCGTCCCGCGTACCTCTTCTTAAGAAGAGGCAGGGGTTTCAGCGAGGGATGACGATGGTCAAGGCGCATGTCTCCGCACAACAGTTGGTCGCCGGAAGGTACCGGCTCATTGAGGTCGCCGACCGCGAGCCGAACCGCATCAGCTGGTACGCGGAGGACGTGCAGGCCGAGCGTCCCCGTCTGGTGACCCAGATCGTTCTTCCGGACGCCCTCACCGACGACGTGGTACGCCGGACCACCTCCCGGATCCTGCGTACCTCCGAGGTCATGGGCGCGCTGCGGCCCGGCCGCGTCGTCATGGTGATCGACGCCTTCGAGGAGGCGGGCACGCTGTGGACGGTCACGGAGCTGATCGACGGCGCCCCCCTCAGCGAACTCCTCGTCCAGCAGACCACGTTCGACTTCGTGCAGGCCGCCCGGATCGGCCTCGAGGTGCTCGACGTGCTGGACGGCGCGCACGGCGAGGGGTACACGCACGGCGAGCTCAGCCCCGGCCAGATCTTCGTCCGTGACAAGGGCCCGGTCGTGATCACCGGGTTCGGCCTGGCGGGCGCGACCCTGGCCCCCCGCGTCACCGCACCGTCGTACGCCTCGCCGGAGCAGGCCAGGGACGAGCGCATCGGCCCGGCCGCCGACCTGTGGGCACTCGGCGCGATCCTCTACACGATGGTCGAGGGGCGGCCACCGTTCCGGGACCGCGGCCGCGCCGACGCCACGCTGAAGGGCGTGGACCGGCTGCCGCTGCGCACCCCGCTGCGGGCCGGTCCGCTGACCCAGGTCGTGCAGGGGCTGCTCCGCAAGAACTCCCGCGAACGGCTGAGCAGGCCGGTGATCCGGCAGGCGCTGACACGTGTCCTGGACGAGGACCCCGACGCGGTCGGGCAGCCCGCCCCGGTACCCCGGCTGCGCGGCGCCTATGTGGCGGCGCGCGCCTCGGGGTGGAGCAGGACCACCATGATCGGGGGGACCGCGCTGGCCGTGGTGACCGTGTCGGTCGCGGTGCTCGCCGCCACCCAGGGGCTCCCGGGCGTCGGCTCCTTGGCCGGCTCGGCGCCGAGTACCTCCGCGACGGCCGCGGAGCCGGGCAACCGCACGGACGGCAACGGGCCGACCCCCTCGCCCTCCCCTTCCTCCCCTTCCTCTCCTTCTTCCGCCTCTTCTCCCTCCACCTCTCCCTCTCCCTCGAAGACATCACCGTCGCCCTCCCCGTCGGCCACGGCCGGTGCCCTCCCGGCCGGGTTCCACCGCTACACCGCCCCGGAGGGCTTCTCCGTGGCACTCCCGAAGGGCTGGAAGCGCCTGGACACCTCGCGGGTCGACGACGTCGCCTACCGGGTCACCTTCGGCCCGGGCGGCGGCGACCCGCGCACCCTGGCCGTCACCTACAGCACCCAGGCCGGCCCGGACCCGGTCGCCGTCTGGCGGGACGACGTGGAGCCCCAGCTGGAACAGCTGGACGGTTACCGGCGGATAGGCCAGATAAAGGCGACCACGTACCAGGGGTACAAGGCGGCGGACATGGAGTGGCTGTCCGGCACCGGCGCCGACCAGGTGCGCACCTTCGGCCGCGGCTTCCTGCTGGGCGGCGGCCGCAGTTTCTCGCTGCGCGTCACGGCCCCCGCCTCGACCTGGGACGATGTCACCAACACGCTGGCGCTGAAGACGTTCCTGGCCACGTTCCGGGGGTCGGCGAGCTGATCCGTGCTCCGGACAGGCCGGTCCGCGTGACCTCATGGACCGTCCGGTGCGCCCGGCTGGTCTTCGACCGTGCGGCAAACTCTGGCCAATGGGTCGATATAGGCTGCCCGTCGGTACGTATGCAGTTCGGCAGCCTTCAGGAGCGTCCTCCGTGACCCTAGCGATCGACCCGTCCGAGACGTCCAGCGCGTCCCCGGCTCCCCTCTCCGACCTCGTGGCGCGGGACGCCCGGGAGTTCGGCGCCTATGTGCGCACCGGAGGCTGGACGTTCGGGCTGATGGTGGCCCGCAGTGTGCGGCCCGGAGGGCAGGGCGCGGACGAGACGCCGAAGGTGTCGGCGAAGGAGTTCGCCGAGCTGGCCGGCTGCTCCCCGGAGCGGGTGATGCGCTACTACAAGGCGTGGGACAGGGCCGCCGACGACGGTGTCGTCCCGCACTTCGAGGCGCTCGCCCCGGGTCAGGAGGTCGAACTCCCGGACTCCGACGTCTGGCTGGACTACTACGTCTCCCGCAGCAGCGCCGCCTCCGAGCGCGGCACCGCCATCTCCGAGGCCGCCGAGGCCGAGGGCATCCGGCCCACCAAGGCCCTCGAAGTGGCCGAGAACCCCACCGCGCTGCGGGCCGCGATCCTCGCCGACCCCTCCACCGCCCGCGCGGCCCGCTCGGCGCTCCTCGACCGCATCAAGGAGGACCCGGACCTGCAGACGGTGCTGGCCCGTGACGTGGTCCGCACCGCCGACCTGAAGAAGGCCGTCGCCACCGAGAGCCGCTCGGCCGACCGCATCGGATACGTCCGCCAGATCGCCGAGTCCGGCCAGATCAAGACACCTGCCGGGCAGACGGTCGACGCACCCGTCGAACTGCGCCAGGAGGCCGAGCGCCATCTGTCGCTCCTCGACGAACTGGAAGAGGACGAGGACACCGGCGAGTGGGCGACCGAGGCCTACGACACCATGAAGAACCTGGTCGTCGAGACGGTCGAGGCGGACCCCGAACTCCGCGTCCAGGAGAAGCGCACCAAGTTCTACAGCAGCCTGCAGAAGGCGACCAAGGCGTTCGAGGAGCTGACCTTCGACGACGCCCAGGACTTCTACGAGGACGACATGGTGCAGCGCCTGGAGGATCTCCAGCAGGCCATCGGCTCCTGCCTGGCAGCACTGCGCGGCACGAAGGGCGGTTCCGTGGTGGATTCCACAGCGGATTCCGCAGTGGATTCCGCTCACGATTGAGCGTTTTTCATGTGAGAGGGGTACTAGAGGACACCAAGCCGATCGTTCTCGGAGGGCTCTCGCGTGAACCCCATCGTGCACAGGACCCTGGTGGTACAACTCCGCGCGGACGGGACCGCCCGCTGCCCCGTCCTCGCCCATCTGTCGTACGACGCCGAAGACCCGTTCGCCGTCACCGCGGTGTTCACCCTGGACGGCAGGGTGCTCGCCCGGTGGCGACTGGACCGGGAGATGCTCAACGAGGGTCTGAGAGAGCCGGTCGGGGTCGGGGACGTACGGCTGCGTCCGGTACGGCAGGGGCGCTGGAGGGAAGTGCGCATGGATTTCCTCGGCGATCCCCTGCCCGGCGGCGAACGGCATCACGCGGTGGTGTTCGCCTGGGCTCCCGCGCTGGCCTCGTTCCTGAGCGACACCTACATGGCCGTGCCGCCCGGACGGGAAGAGGTCCGGGTGGACGACCTGCTGGCGGAGATCCTCGCCACCGGCTGAGTGACCGCGCCCCCGGCTGAGTAGCCGTACTCATGTCCGGGGCCGGCCGCCGCGGCCACGATGGGGCTCCCACGACGAGGAGTCCGCCATGACCGCAGTGCACCCCGCCCCGCGCCCCGTTCCGCACCGTGTGCCGCGCCGGGTTCCGCCCGCCCTGCTCGCCGGGGTGGTGGTGGCCGGCATGGCCGTGTCGGCGTGGGGCGCCCGGGACCGTACGACCTGGTTCCTGGAGACGGTGTGGGTGCTGGTCGGCCTGCCGCTGGTGGTGCTGACCTGGCGGCGCTTCCCGCTGACGGGGCTGCTGGCCGGACTCCTCACCGCGCACGCGCTGGTGCTCGCCGTCGGCGGCCACTACACCTACGCCGAGGTGCCGGTGGGCGACTGGGTGCGCGACACCTTCGGCCTGGACCGCAATCCGTACGACCGCTTCGGCCACCTCATGCAGGGATTCGTGCCGGCGGTCCTGGTCCGTGAGCTGCTCAGCCGTACCTCACCACTGCGCGGCAGCCGCTGGCTGGCCCCGCTGACGGTGTGCGCCTGCCTCGCCTTCAGCGCCTTCTTCGAGCTGCTGGAGTGGCTGGCGGCCGAGATCGGCGGGCACGGCGCGGACGCCTTCCTGGCCACCCAGGGAGATGTCTGGGACACCCAGTGGGACATGTTCTGCGCGCTGGTCGGGGCGACGGTGTCGGTGCTGCTGCTCAGCCGGGTGCACGACCGGCAGCTGCGGGCGTTGGAGGCGGCTCAACGGGTGGTGTGACGGCGCCGGGACCACAGCGGCAGGCCGTACCAGCACACCAGGTACCAGACGACGACGGCCACGACCACCCAGGTCACCTTGCTGCCGCCGGTGGCGACCCGGAGGATCAGCACCAGCGCCGCGGCCATGGTGGCCAGCAGCAGGAACAGGCCGATCTGGGTCAGCCCGGAGGCCAGCCGCACCGCCTGTGGCTTCACCTTGCGGCCGGCGACCAGCCGGTGCAGGGACACCGGGCCGATGAGGGCGCCCGTGGCCGCGGCTCCCAGGACGACGGTCACGATGTAGATCGTCCGGTCCACGTCGGACAGCTCGGCGTACTTCTGCTGGAAGACCACGGTGAGCAGGAAGCCGAAGAGGATCTGCACACCGGTCTGGGCGACGCGGACCTCCTGGATGAGTTCGCCCCACATCCGGTCGGCGCGCTCCTCCTCGCTCTCGTCGCGCCCCTGCCGCCGCTCCTGGTCGGTCATGGAATCCGTGTAACCGTCGGGCCCGACGTTCAAACGGCCCCGGCCGGGAGCCCGCACCGTGGCGGCGCTCCCGGCCCGGCGGGTACTACCAGCGCTTCTCGACCTGGTCCTTGATCCGGCGGTCGTAGAGGTCGCGGAGGGCGGTGACCGTCTCCGCGGGCAGTTCCGGAAGCTTGGCGGCGGCCGCGTTGGCGCGGGCCTGTTCGGCGTTGCGGGCGCCGGGGATCACCGTGGTCACACCCGGCTGCTCGATGATCCAGCGCAGGGCGAGCTGAGCCGGAGTGCAGCCCTCGGGGGCGAGCGCGGCGAACTCGGCGGCGGCCTCGACGCCCGTCGTGTAGTCGACGCCGGAGAAGGTCTCGCCCTGGTCGAAGGCCTCGCCGTGCCGGTTGTAGGTGCGGTGGTCGTCGGCCGCGAAGACGGTGTCCTTGGTGTACTTGCCGGACAGCAGACCGGAGGCGAGCGGCACCCGAGCGATGATGCCGACGCCGGCCTCGCGGGCGGCCGGGAGGACCTCGCGCAGCGGCTTCGTGCGGAACGGGTTGAGGATGATCTGCACGCTGGCCACGCCCGGGCGGGCGATGGCGGTGAGCGCCTCCGCGCAGGTCTCGACGCTGACGCCGTAGGCCGCGATGCGCTCCTCCTCGACCAGGGTGTCGAGGGCGTCGAACACCTCGTCCGAGGAGTAGACCGGGGTCGGCGGGCAGTGCAGCTGCACCAGGTCCAGGCGGTCCACGCCGAGGTTGCGGCGGGACCGGTCGTTCCACGCGCGGAAGTTGTCCAGGACGTAGTTCTCCGGGATCTGGTCGACCCGGCGGCCCATCTTGGTGGCCACCAGCACATGCAGATCGGGCCTGCCGCGCAGGAAGGAGGCGATGGTCTGCTCGCTGCGCCCGTCGCCGTACACGTCGGCGGTGTCGAAGAAGGTCACCCCCGACTCGGCCGCGGCCTCCAGAACGGCGAGCGCGTCCTTCTCGTCCACGTCGCCCCAGTCGGCGCCCAGCTGCCATGTGCCGAGGCCGACGACCGATGCCCGCTGTCCCGACCTGTCGATTGCGCGTTCGTCCATGGCGCCAGTCTGCCATCCGCCGCCGACAACGCTGTCAGGTGTCTCCTCGGCCCGGCGTACCTGTGAATCCTTCACTCACACGGGTGATTGAGTTCGACAGAAATCGAGGGGCCGTCAACCCGGCCCTAGCGTGTCGGCGTGACTGATCGTTCAGCGAACAACTTTCCTGACAGCTTTCCTGTCCAAGGCGGCTGGAGCCGTCGGGGATTCCTGCGGTCCGCCGCCGCGCTGGCCGCCGTACCGGTGCTGCTGGCAGCGGATCCGGCGGTGGCCGCGGCCGAACTGCCCGGATTCCCGGCGGATGTCGCGCTGTACCGCTCGGCGTACCGCAACTGGGTCGGCGAGATCACCGCGGACGGGCTGTGGGCTTGCGCCCCGGCCGACGCCGATCAGGTGCGCACGGTCGTCGACTGGGCCTGGCGCAACGGCTGGCGGGTACGCGCGCGTGGCTCCTCGCACGGCTGGTCGCCGCTGACCGTCACGGAGGGGACGGCCGCCGACGACAAGGTGCTGCTCGTCGACACCCGGACGCACCTGACGGCGCTGTCCCTGGACTCCGGAGCGGAGGTGCGGGCCGGGACCGGCGTCACCATGGAGGCGCTGCTCACCTTCCTGGAGGACCACGGTCTCGGGCTCACGGCCACGCCCGCGCCGGGCGACCTGACGCTCGGCGGGGCGCTGGCGATCGACGCGCACGGCACCGCCGTTCCGGCCGACGGCGAGGAGCCGCTGCCCGGGCACACCTACGGTTCGCTGAGCAATCTGGTGGTGTCGCTGACGGCGGTGGTGTGGGACGGGGACGCGGGAGCGTATGTCCTGCGGACGTTCCGGCGGTCCGAGACGGACTGCGCGGCCCTGCTCACCCATCTGGGCCGGGCGTTCGTGACCGAGGTCGTGCTGCGGGTGGGGGGCGACAGCAATCTGCGCTGTGTGAGCCGGACGGACATCCCGGCCGACGAACTGTTCGCCGCGGCCGGTTCCGGCGGGCGGACCCTCGACAGTTTCCTGACCCGGTCCGGGCGGGTCGAGGCGATCTGGTTCGCGTTCACCGAGTACCCGTGGCTCAAGGAGTGGAGCGTCGCCCCGGCCAGACCGCTCGCCTCGCGCCATGTCACCTCGCCGTACAACTACCCCTTCTCCGACATCGTGCCGACGGTGGTCGCCGACCTCGTGGGGCGGATGGTGTCCGACGCGGCGTGGTATCTGGCGCCGGAGCTGGGCAACGCGCAACTGGACGTGGCATCGCTCGGGCTGGTGGCGACGCTGTCCTCGGACATCTGGGGGGCGTCGAAGAACACGCTGCTGTACGTGAGGCCGACGACGCTGCGGATCAACGCGAACGGGTACGCGGTGCTGACTCGGCGGGCCGAAGTACAGCGTGTCGTACACGAGTTCACGGCGTTCTACCGGGAACGGCTCGCCGCGTACGCCGCGTCGGGGCGGTTCCCCGTCAACGGGTCGGTGGAGATCCGGGTGACAGGGCTGGACGAACCGGCGGATGTGGGACTGGCCGGTGCCCAGGTGCCGTTGCTCTCCGCCTTGCGGCCGAGGGACGGGGCGGACACGGCGGTGTGGCTGGATGTGCTGACGCTGCCGGGGACGCCGTCTGCGGAGGCGTTCTTGCGGGAGTTGGAGGAGTTTCTGTTCGAGCGCTACGAGGGGACTCGGGTGGAGTGGTCCAAGGGGTGGGCGTACACCGAGTCCGATGTGTGGAGTGACGAGGAGGTGCTCGGTACGAGGATTCCGGGGTCGTTCGGGGGTGCGGTGTGGGATGCGGCGGTGGAGACGTTGGATCGCCTTGACCCACACCGGGTGTTCGGCAATGGATTTCTGGATGGGGTGCTTGTGCGCCGTTGAAATCTGCGGGGCGGTGGGGGCTGGTCGCGCCGTTCCCCGCGCCCTGAAGGGGCGCGTTGCCAGTGCCGGAGCCTAGAAGTAGTGGCCCTCCTCCAAGTCCGCGAGCAGGCCCGCCTGTTCCGGCCTCCAGCCCAGAAGTTCCCGGGTCCTCTCGCTCGATGTCGCGTTGTCGATCGTCGCCACCATGCCCAGCCAGCCGAAGTGGGCTTCCGCCTCCGTCGGCGGGATGCTCTTCAGGGGGACGCCGAGGCCCTGGGCGATCGCCGCGGCGATGTCCTTGAAGGGGACTCCCTCGTCGGCCGATCCGTGCAGGGCCGTACCCGCCGGGGCCGACTCCAGGGCCAGGCGGTAGAGGTGGGCCGCGTCCAGGCGGTGGACGGCCGGCCAGCGGTTGGTGCCCTCCCCGACGTACGCGGCGACGCCCGTCCGGCGGGCGATGCCGATCAGCTGTGGCACGAAGCCCCGGTCACCGCGGCCGTGCACCGTGGGGGCCAGACGGACCACCGAGCTGCGTACGCCGCGCTCGGCCAGGGCGAGTGCGGCCACGTCGCAGGCGCCGCGGTGGATCCTCGGTGCCGGGGTGTCCTGCTCCGTCGCCACACCGTCGACGGCGGCGAGCATCAGGGTTCCCGAAGTGACGACGAAGGGCCGGTCCGAGCCCTCCAGGGCGGCGCCGATCGCCTCGATCGCGCGCAGGTCGGTCTGCACGGCTCGCGTCATGTCCGAGAAGTCCTCGTGGTTGAAAGCCAGATGCAGCACGCCGTCGGTCCCGGCCGCCGCGACTGCCAGGTCCTCGGGGTCGTCCAGGCTGCCACGGTGCACCTCGGCGCCCGCCGCCTTCAGGGCCTCGGCGGACTTGTCCGAGCGGGCGAGGGCGAGGACCTGGTGCCCGGCGCCGAGGAGTTCGGGGACGGCCGCGGAGCCGATGAAGCCGCTGCCGCCGGTGACGAATACCCGCATGATGGGTGCTCCTTCGAGGGAGGGGGTGGTGCTTCCATCGTTCGGCCGGCGGGCGGCGGACGTCCAAAGCCTGTTTCGCACTGCGCAATGCCTTTCAGGCATCGGCGCAGGTAGCCGGCATTATCCTGAGGACATGGCTGATCCGGTTTCCGCCCCTGACCTCGATCTGCGGCTCGTCCGGTACTTCACCGTCGTGGCCGAGCAGCGGCACTTCGGACGGGCCGCCGGCGCCCTGCACATCACCCAGCCCGCGCTGAGCCGGCAGATCCAGCGGCTGGAGCAGGTGCTGGGTGCGCGGCTCTTCGACCGCACCCCGCAGGGCGCCCGGCTCACCGAGGCGGGCGAGGTGTTCCTGCCGCGTGCCGGGGCGTTGCTGCGGGCCGCGGGCGAGGCCGCGGCCGTCACCCGGGCCGCCGCCGAGCCCAGCCGGATCACCGTCGGGTACATCAACGGGATCTTCGTCACCCCGGCCGTGCGTGATCTGCGCCGGCGCTTCCCGGACGCCGACGTGCGTACCCTGCACCTTGACTGGAACGAGTCGCGCGAGGCCCTGCTGGCGGGGCGCGTGGACGCGGTCGTGACCCGGCTGCCGCTGCGCACCGACCGGTTGCGGGTGACGGTCCTCTACGATGAGCCGCGCGTCCTGGTGGTCCCCCTGGACCACCGGCTGGCCGGGAAGGAGTCGGTCACGCTCGACGACATCGCCGACGAGCCGCTGCCCCGGGGAAACGATCCGCTCTGGAACGCGTTCTGGCGCGTCGATCCCCGGCCGGACGGCAGCCCGGCGCCCGACGGTCCGCTGATCGGCGCGGTGGAGGACAAGTTCGAGCACGTCGCCGCCGGGCAGGCCGTGGCGATCGCACCCCGGGTGCCCGGCGCGACCATCCGCCCCGACCTGACCACGGTCCCGCTGCACGGCGTCGAGCCGAGTCAGGTGGTCCTGGCGACCCGCGCCGGGGACAACCACCGACTGCTGGCCGCCTTCCGCGGGTCGGCCGAGGCGCTCCTGACGGAGCCTGAGGCCGGTTAGGTCGTCAACTGGGCCTGGACGGCGGGGCCGTAGCGGTCGGCGAGGTCCTCGATCGCGGAGTCGCGCAGCCGTGGGCCGCGGGCGATGCCGTACATCACGCCCAGGCCGATGAGCTGGGCGACGGCGAGTTCGGCGCGCAGTCCGGGGTCGGGGCCGGTGAGCCGGGCAGCGACGCGGTCGACCACCTGAGCGCGGAAGTTGGCGCGCAGTACGTCTCCGTGGTCGCCGTGCAGGGGGGCGAAGACGATCCGCAGCAGCGGGTCGGCGCCCCGGTCGCGCTGGCCCTCCAGGACGTGCCGGACCATGTGCCGGCCCAGGTCGTCCAGGGGTGCGTCGAGCAGGGCGGCCGCGTCGGTGTCGAAGGACATCACGCGGGCGAACAGGCCGTCCTTGTTGCCGAAGTACTTGAGGATCAGCGGCGCGCTGACCCCGGCGCGCTCGGCGACGTCCTTGAGGGTGATGTCGGCGTGCGCGTGCCGGGCGAGGAGGTGGCGGGCGGCCTTGAGGATGGCGGCCTTGGTGGCCTCCGCGTCCCGGCGGCCGGGCGCGGGGGTGGTGCCGGGGTCGGGGCCGGGGTCGGGGCCGGCGTCGGGGCCGGTGTCAGGTCGGGTGCTCACGGTGCTCATGCTCCCTCCAGCGCGTCGTCCCGGGCGCCCTGGGTGCGAGGCCGGGCGCGCGGGGCGTCGTCCGTGGCCTTGTCGCCGGGTATGGACAGCGCGGCGGCGCTGGCGGCGAGCGCGATGACGCCGGCCATCGCGAACGCCAGCAGATAGCCGTGCAGCGTGGGCATCTGGGCGCCGCCGACGAGGCTGGTGTGATGGGTGAGGACGGCGGCCACGGCGGCGCTGGAGGTGGCCTGGCCGATGGTGCGCATGAGGACGTTGACGCCGTTGGCGGAGGCGGTCTGGCTCGCCGGGACGGCCCGCAGGATCAGCGTGGGCAGCGCCGAGTAGGCGAGAGTGGTGCCGGTGGCGACGACGGTGGCGCCCAGGATGATCATCCAGAGGTCGCGGCTGTCGGCGATGCGCACCACGTATCCGCAGGCGATGACCGCGGCGCCGAGGGCGAGCGTGATGCGCGGGCCCCGAGAGGCCGAGATCCGGGCCGAGAGCGGCGAGAACAGCAGCATGGTGATGCCGCCGGGGAGCAGACAGAGGCCGGTGGCCACGATGGACAGGCCCAGGCCGTACCCGGTGGCCTTCGGCGCCTGCACCAGTTGGGCGGTGACCAGGGAGTTGGCGTAGAAGGCGAACCCGGTGAGCAGGGCGGCGACATGGGACAGGCCGACCCGGGGCCGGGACACCAGGTGCAGGTCGACCAGCGGCTGCTCGGTGCGCAACTGCTGCCACCACCACAAAGCCAGGACGAGGACGGTGGCGGCGAACAGCCCGAGGACGCGCGGGCTCCCCCAGCCCCACTGGCCGCCCTGGGAGACGCCGAGCAGCAGGCAGGTCAGCCCGACGGCCAGCCCGAGCGCGCCGAGCACGTCGAACCGCCCGGGTTCGCGCACCGGTGACTCCCGGACCGCCCACCACACGGCCGCCACGCCCAGCGCCCCGAGGAGGCTGGTCAGCCAGAACATGGTGTGCCAGTCGTAGTACTGCACCACCAGCGCGGCCAGCGGCAGGCCCAGCGCGGCGCCGATGCCGACGGTGGAGCTCATCAGCGCCACCGCCGATCCCCGCCGCTCGGGCGGCAGTTCGTCACGCAGGATGCTGATCGACAGCGGTACGACGGAGGCGGCGGCACCCTGCAGGGCGCGGGCGACGATGAGCACGGTGATGTCGGACGACAGGGCGCACATCACGGAGCCCACGGTCATCAGGGTGAGCGCCCCGGTGAGTACCCGGCGCTTGCCGTACATGTCGCCGGCCCGGCCGAGCACCGGGGTGAGGACGGCCCCGGCCAGCAGGGTCGCGGTGACCATCCAGGAGACGGTGCCGGCCGAGGAGTGGGTGAGCCCCGGCAGGTCCGGGAGCAGGGGCACGACCACCGTCTGCATGACGGCCATCAGGATCCCGCCGAAGGCCAGTACCGGGATGGTCAGCCGCTCCCGCAGCCGGGGCGGTGCGGCGGGCGAGCCCGAGGGGCCGGCTGTCGGGGCGGGGTGATCCATCGGCGCTCCTGCGGACGGCACAGACAAGAAGGTGAATACAAATTCACCCTATCGGGTGAATTGCCTTTCACCAACTCGTGCTGCCCCAAGTCGGCGCCTACGACCGGGAGTGCAGGGCGCGCGCCGCCCGTGGCCCGAGCCACCGCTTGAACCGGCGCAGTACCTCCAGCCGCCCGGCCGCCTTGTCGATGCCGTAGTAGAGCTGCGGCGGAACGTACGGCAGCAGCGGCGAGTGGCGCTGGCCGAGCAGGGCGAACATGCGGTGTGCGGGCAGGTCGATGTAGCGGGGCAGGCTCTCGTACCACTGGGCGCTCAGGCGGGCGGCGCTCTGGGCGGAGAGCAGTTCGGCCTTGCGCTGCCGCTCGTAGGCGGCGAGGGCCTGGGGTCCGGCGCCGTGCTCGCGCAGGACGCCGGCGAGGCACATCGCGTCCTCCAGGGCGAGGGTGGTGCCGGCGCCGATGGAGTAGTGGGTGGTGTGGGCGGCGTCGCCGAGCAGGACGAGGTTGCCGTGGTGCCAGGTGCGGTTGGTGAGGGTGCGGAAGGTGGGCCAGGCGCCCACCGAGGAGCCGGCCACCAGCGGTCGGCCGTCGAGGACGCCGGTGAACAGCTTCTCCAGCAGGGCCAGTTGGTCGGCCTCGTGCAGTGTGTCGAGGCCGAGGCCGGTGAGGGTCTCGGGGGCGCACTCGATGACGCAGGTGCTGTGCCCGTCGTCGTAGGGATAGCCGTAGCACCAGACCCAGCCGTGGTCGGTCTCGGCGAAGGCGAAGGTGAAGGAGTCGAAGACCTTCGTGGTGCCGAGCCAGACGTAGTGGTTGCGGCCCTCGGTGGCCTCGGCGCCGAAGTCGTCGGCGTGCCGGGTGCGCAGGGCGCTGTGGATGCCGTCGGCGGCGACGACCAGGTCGGCCTCGGGGAGGTCGTCGGGCGTGATCTCGCTCTCGAACTCGAGCCGTACGCCCAGGGACCGGGCGCGTGCGGCGAGGATCTCCAGGAGGCGGTGGCGGCCGATGCCGTGGCCCGGGTCGCCGGGCTGCCGGGTCACCTGGTCGCGGACATGGGCGACACCCTGGTTCCAGCGCACCGAACTCTCCTCGACGGCGCGTGCCGACTCGGGGTCGTACGTGTGCAGCCGGTCCATCAGGGCACGCCAGTAGGTGACGCCCCAGCCGTAGGTCGAGCCCTCGGGGTTGCGTTCATTGACGGTGACGTCATGGGACGGGTTCTGCCGCTTGAGCAGGATCGCTAGATACAGGCCGGCGGGCCCGCCTCCGACACAGACGACCTTCACACGCACCCCTGGGTTTCACTGAAAGTGGCCGATTGGCATCGCAGAGTAGCAGCGGTGACGGGTCCGGCCGGGTTTTCGAATCGCGCCAGATTGACGGCGTGAGCCACGACACCCGGACGGCGGACCCGCGCGAAAGATCGACGAAAACACCCACGCCCGGGCAAGGAATTCCCCGTTCCGGTACCGGCGGACCCTCGACACGGCAAGATCATCTTCGTTCAACCTTGTATGACATGTAGTCAATTGTCCTGATCACAGCCAACCCGATCCGGGCGATTTCTCCCGCCCGGAAACCGGCGGATAGGCATACGGAGTCATCACCCGCACCCAGCACAGGAGCATCCGTATGCCCGAACTCACCCGCCGTCGCGCGCTCACCGCAGCGGCCGCCCTCGCCGCCGCGGCCGGCGCCTCGGCCCTCATCGCCCCCGGCGCCGCGGCCGCCGCTCACCCGCGGGAGGGAGCGCTCGAACCCTTCGACGAGGTCTACAAGGGCCGCCGAATACAGGGCCGTCCGGCCGGCACGGACGGCATGGACGGCATGGGCGCCACGGACGGCACGGACGGCACGGACGGCACGGACGGCACGGACGGCACGGACGGCATGCAGGGCATGGGCGGCCTGGGCGGTCACCACCACGGACACGGCACCGGTTACACGGTGTTCGTGGACGGGGTGGAGCTGCATGTGATGCGGAACGCGGACGGCAGCTGGATCAGTGTCGTCAGCCACTACGACCCGGTGCGCACCCCGCGTGCCGCCGCCCGCGCTGCGGTGGACGAGCTGCAGGGCGCCGCGCTGCTGCCGTTCCCCGCCAACTGACCGCCCTCGCAAGGACTTCCGGAGCCTCGAAGCACATGACCGTACGCAAGAACCAGGCCAGTCTGTCCGCCGACGAGAAGCGGCGGTTCGTCGCCGCCGTCCTCGAGCTGAAGCGCAGCGGGCGTTACGACGACTTCGTGCGCACGCACAACGCCTTCATCATGTCCGACACCGACGAATCGGAGCGCACCGGCCATCGTTCGCCGTCGTTCCTGCCCTGGCACCGCAGATTCCTGCTCGACTTCGAGCAGGCGCTCCAGGCGGTGGACTCCTCGGTGGCAATCCCCTACTGGGACTGGAGCGCCGACCGCACCGTCCGTGCCGCACTGTGGGCGCCGGACTTCCTCGGCGGCACCGGGCGCAGCTCCGACGGGCGGGTGACGGACGGTCCGTTCGCCGCGTCGAGCGGGAACTGGCCGCTCAACGTCCGCGTGGACGGCCGTACTTATCTGCGCAGGTCGCTCGGGACCGGCGTGCGCGAGCTGCCGACCCGGGCCGAGGTCGACTCGGTGCTGGCCATCGCGGCGTACGACATGGCGCCCTGGAACAGCGCCTCGGACGGCTTCCGGAACCATCTGGAGGGCTGGCGCGGGGTCAACCTGCACAACCGCGTCCATGTCTGGGTCGGCGGGCAGATGGCCACCGGGGTCTCCCCCAACGACCCGGTGTTCTGGCTGCACCACGCCTTCATCGACAAGTTGTGGGCCGAGTGGCAGCGCCGGCACCCGCAGGCGGCCTACGTGCCGGGCGGCGGGACGCCGGACGTCGTCGACTTGGACGAGACGATGAAGCCGTGGAACGACGTGCGGCCGGCGGACCTGCTCGACCACACGCGGTTCTACACGTTCGACGTCTGAAGACAGCTGAAGACAGCTGAAGACGCCTGACGACGCCTGACGACTGCTGGTCAGGCCTCCGCCGTGCGGCACTCCGGGTGGCCCCAGCCCTGCCCGTTCTTCGCGATCGACTCGCCGGCCGCGTAGGAGCGGCCGCACAGGCAGCGGCCGGGGAACTTGGCCTTGATGGTGCGCGACGAGGCGCCGCCGGCGGCGCTCTTGCGGGGTGCCGCCTTGCGGCGCGGGGCCCCGGCGGAGGCGGCGGACGTGGGCGACGGCGGCGGTACCGGGGAGCCGAGGGCGCTGCTCGCGGCCTCCTGGACCGTCGCCGCCTGGCTGGCCGCGCGGTCGGCGAAGTCGTTCAGCGGGTCGCCGTCGACCTGGTGGGCCGCGACGTACCGGAAGTCGACCGTGCGGCCGTCCAGGAGTGCGTCGATGCGTACGACCAGTTCCTGGTTGGCGACCGGCTTGCCCGCCGAGGTCTTCCAGCCGTTGCGCTTCCAGCCGGGCAGCCAGGTGGTGACCGCCTTCATGGCGTACTGCGAGTCCATCCGCACCTCGAGCGGCACGTCCGGGTCGACGGCCGTCAACAGCCGCTCCAACGCGGTCAGTTCGGCCACGTTGTTGGTGGCCTTGCCGAGCGGCCCGGCCTCCCAGCGGGCCGGAGTCGCCGCGTCGTCGGACACCACCCAGGCCCAGCCGGCCGGTCCCGGGTTTCCCTTAGAAGCCCCGTCGCACGCGGCCACCACTCGTTCACGCATGGGCCCGATCATGCCACGGCCGGTCGGGGAGCCCGGCCCTGGCCCGGTGTTCGTCCTGGTCAGACGTCCTTGACCTGGGGCTGCTCGCCCTCGGTGGTGGTGATGTCGATCACCGAGAAGTTGGCGCCCTGCGGGTCGGTGAGCGCCGCGAACCTGCCGAAGGGGCTGCTCATCGGACCGAAGCGCAGCACCGCGCCCTGCTTGGTGGCCTTGGCGACGGCCTCGTCGCAGTTGTCGACGGTGAAGTAGACGTTGATGTACGAGGGCACCTCGGGCGGGAAGTCGTCCGTCATCCCCATCCGGCCGAGAACCGTGTTCCCGGCCACGTCGAACATCCGGAAGTCGACGTTGTCGTCCTCCACCTGCCTGGCCGTGTAGGAGAAGAGGGCAGTGAAGAAGGGGTCGGCCTTCTCGGGCTCGCGGGTGAAGACCTCCGCCCAGCAGTAGGCGCCGGGCACGGCCGTGGCCTCGAAGCCCTCGTGGACGCCGCCCTGCCAGATGCCGAAGACCGCCCCGCTGGGCTCACGCGCCAGGCACATCGTGCCGAAGTCGCCGACCTGCATCGGCTCCATCAGCACCTCACCGCCGTTCTCACGGATCCGCTCGGCGGTGGCCGCCGCGTCCGGCGAGGCGAAGTACAGACACCACTGCGACTGCCCCTCCTGGCCGGGCATGGGCGGTACGACGGCGGCGACGGCCTTGCCGTTCGCGTAGGCCTGCGTGTAGTTGCCGTACTCCGACGTCGACTCACCGAACGTCCAGCCGAGGACCTCCCCGTAGAAGCTCTTGGCCCCCTCCAGGTCGCCGAACATCGCGTCGGCCCAACAAGGGGTTCCTTCAGGTTGTACCGCCATGGCCGCGGCCCTTCCGATCGCACGGATTCTCCCGGTTCCTCACGCTAGCCATCCGGCGGACCGCCCGCGCGCCGAACGCCGGACTCCGGCGGACACTGGGAAGGATGACCGAGCGGCCTTCGGCGGACGGGGCGCGGCATGACGGACGTGATGCGGGCGTGGACGGTGGCGCGGCCCGGACCGGTCGAGGCGGATCCGCTCCGGCTCGTCGAGCGTCCGGTGCCGGTGCCCGGAGCCGACGAGCTGCTGTCCGGGTGCGCGCCTGCGGGGTGTGCCGGACCGATCTGCATGTCACGGAGGGTGATCTGCCGGTGCACCGGCTCCGGGTGACGCCAGGGCACGAGGTGGTCGGCTTGGTCGCGGGCCTGGGCGCCGAGGTGGCGGACTTCGCGGTGGGCGACCGGGTGGGGGTGGCCTGGCTGCGGCGCACGGACGGGGTGTGCGCCTACTGCCGGCGGGGCGCCGAGAACCTGTGCCCGCACTCGGAGTACACCGGCTGGGACGCGGACGGCGGCTACGCCGAGTACACCACCGTGCCGGCGGACTTCGCCTACCGGCTGCCCGGCACCCTCGACGACGTGGCGCTCGCGCCGCTCATGTGCGCCGGGATCATCGGCTACCGCGCGCTGCGCCGGGCAGCGCTCCCGCCGGGCGGCCGGCTCGGCCTGTACGGCTTCGGGGGCAGTGCCCATCTCTGCGCGCAGGTGGCGCTCGCGGAGGGCGCGACCGTGCATGTGCTGACCCGGGGTGCCGAGGCCCGGCGGCTGGCCCTGGAGCTGGGCGCGGCCTCGGCTCGGGACGCCTCCGAGCCGCCGCCCGAGCCGCTGGACAGCGCCGTCCTGTTCGCTCCGGTCGGCGATCTGGTGCCGGTCGCGCTGCGCGCCCTGGACCGGGGCGGGGTGCTGGCGGTCGCGGGCATCCACCTCAGCGACGTACCGGCACTGAACTACGAGCGGGAGCTGTTCTACGAGCGGGAGCTGCGCAGCGTCACCTCCAACACCCGTGCCGACGGGCGGGAGTTCCTGGCCCTGGCCGAGCGGCACCACGTCCACGCGACCACCCACGCCTACCCGCTGTCCGAGGCCCCCCAGGCCCTGCGGGACCTGAAGGCCGGGCGCTTCGACGGGGCCGCGGTGCTGGTCAACGACCTTTCCTGAGTCCAACCCGCGGCGGGCCCCGGCACCGGAGCGGGCCACCGGCGCGCGCCCGGAGAACGCAACCTTTTCCACCCCGAACACCAGGTTTGCGCGACTAAGGCGCGCAACCGCCCCTTTCGCGCCGTACCCGTAGATCACCAAGGCTGTTTGGCTGGTCCTTGCGCAGCGCCACCTCGCACACCACCGACCCTCCGGGTCACCTCTGTTCGCCTCTCTGCTGGAGGGAATGTGTCCACACCGGACAGCGTCATCGGTTCCGCCGTCGACGAGCCCGAGCCGGATCCGACCACCGACGGGCAGCTCACCAGTCTGAGCACCCGGGCGGCACGTCAGCTCGCCACGACCACCAAGTCCGAACCGCAGATGCAGGCCATCACGTCCCGATGGCTGCTGAGGACACTGCCCTGGGTGGACGTCAAGGGCGGCGCCTACCGGGTCAACCGGCGCCTCCAACTGCGCACCGGACGCGGCCGGGTGAGCTTCGAGCAGAACGGCGGGGACGACATCCGGGTCATCCCGGGGACCCTCACCGAACTGCCCGTCCTGCGGGGTTACGACGACCTGGACGCGCTGACCCAGATCGCCGAGCGGTTCCAGGCCCGCGAAGTGCGCGCCGGGCAGGTGCTGTTCGAGGCCGGGCAGCCGGTCACCGAGACCTACCTGGTCGTGCACGGCCGGTTCATCCGGTTCGCGGCCGGCAAGTACGGCGAGGAGGAGGTCGTCGGGGTCGTCACCGACGGCGACCAGATGGGCGACGAGGCGGTCGGCCAGACCGACCCGCTGTGGCTCACCTCGGTCCGGGCGGAGACCGCCGGCGTGGTGCTGGCGCTGCCCTGGACGGTCGTCGAGGAGGTCATGGACCGGGTGCCGTCGCTGGGCGCGCATCTCCAGGCGTACGTCGACCGGCAGCGGCTGCCGATGAACCGCAAGGGCGAGGCCGAGGTGCCGGTACAGGCCGGCCACCGGGGTGAGCCGACCCTGCAGGGCGGCTTCGTGGACTACGAACTCGCACCGCGCGAGTACGAGTTGTCACTCACCCAGACCGTGCTGCGGGTGCACTCCAGGGTCGCCGACCTCTACAACAACCCGATGGACCAGACCCAGCAGCAGCTGCGCCTCACGGTCGAGGAGATCCGTGAGCGCCAGGAGTGGGAGCTGGTCAACAACCGTGATTTCGGGCTGCTGCACAACATCGACTACGGGCAGCGGATCAGCTCCTTCACCGGCCCGCCGACCCCGGACGACATGGACGAGCTGATCTCCATGCGGCGCAAGACCAAGGTGATCCTGGCGCACCCCAAGGCGATCGCGGCGTTCTTCCGGCAGTGCAACCGACGCGGACTGGTGCCCCCCAGCGCGAACATCGACGGGCACGAGATCCCGGCCTGGCGCGGGGTCCCGATCTATCCGTGCAGCAAGATCCCGATCAGCGACGACCACACCAGCAGCATCATCGCGCTGCGCACCGGCGAGGCCGACCAGGGGGTCGTCGGCCTCTACCAGACCGGGATCCCGGAGGAGTTCCAGCCCGGCCTGAACGTCCGCTTCATGGGCGTCAACGAGCAGGCCATCGTCAACTACCTGGTCACCGCCTACTACTCGCTGGCCATCCTGGTCCCCGACGCGGCCGGGATCCTGGAGAACGTCCAGCTCGGCCGCACCGCCGACTGACGGCCTGGAGCACACAGTCATGACCTCACCCACCACCCCCTACGTCCTGCCCGGGCCGCCGAACATCGCGCAGCGTCTGCGCCCGGCCAGGCGCACCGGGGCGGTCCCCGGACTGCACTACCGGCCGGCCGTACCCGCCGACCCCGCGAAGGCCGCCGAGCTCGACCGCCGCCTGGAGGCCTGGGCCCGGGAGCTCGACCTGTTCCCCGAGGCCTGGAAGGGGGACTTCTCGGGCTTCCAGTTCGGCCGGGCGGTCGTACTCCAGCATCCGGGCGGTCTCGACCTGGACCGGCTCACCGTCGCCGGCAAGCTGCTGCTGGCCGAGAACATCGTGGACTCCTGCTACTGCGAGGAGGACGAGGGCCGCGGCGGATCCCGGCGCGGGCTCGGCGGCCCGCTGATCATCGCCCAGTCGGCGCTCGACCCCTACCACGGCATCCCGGAGCTGGAGGAGGAGTGGCGCGAGGGCATCCGGGCCGACGGTCCGCTGCGCTCGTACCACTTCGCCCTCGCGGACTTCGCCGGGTTCGCCACCCCGAGCCAGACCGACCGGTTCGTGCACGACATCGCCCGGCTGCACCTCGGGTACCTGGGCGAGGCCGCGTGGATGGAGACGCGGTACATGCCGCGGATCTGGGAGTACCTGGTGATGCGGCAGTTCAACAACTTCCGGCCGTGTCTGTCGATCGTCGACGCGGTGGACGGCTACGAACTGCCCGAACCGCTCTACGCCCGCCCGGAGATCCAGCGGATCACGGCCCTGGCCTGCAACGCGACCACGATCGTCAACGACCTGTACTCCTTCACCAAGGAGCTGGCGAGCGACCCGGACCACCTCAACCTGCCCCAGGTGGTGGCGGCCAACGACCGGCGCGGTCTGAAGGCGGCCTATCTGAAGTCCGTCGACATCCACAACCGGATCATGGCGGCCTTCGAGGAGGAGTCGGCCACCCTGGGCGCCACCTCGCCGCTGGTCGCGCGCTACGCGGAGGGCCTGGCCGCCTGGGTCGCCGGCAACCACGAGTGGCACTCCACCAACACCAACCGCTACCACCTGCCCGACTACTGGTAGCACCGAGCCAATCCGAAACACCATCAGAAACACGTCGAGGAGCAACTGTTGACCACCGCCCCTGTCGCTCGGAAGACCACCACGTCAGCCCCGGTGCCGACCCAGTCCAGGTACCAGAACAGCGTCGCGGAGTACTGGAACGCCGAGGAGAACCCGGTCAACCTCGAACTCGGAAAGATCGACGACCTTTACCACCACCACTACGGCATCGGCGAGGCCGACTGGTCGGTGCTCGACGAGACCGACCCCGGGCTGCGCAAGGAGCGCGTCACCAGCGAGCTGCACCGCCTGGAGCACGCCCAGGCCGAGCTGCTGGCCGGTCACCTCGGCCCGCTCACCCCCGCCGACCGGGTCTTCGACGCCGGCTGCGGCCGGGGCGGCGGCAGCATCGTGGCGAACCTGCGCTACGGCTGCCACTCCGACGGCGTCACCATCTCCGCCAAGCAGGCCGACTTCGCCAACGGCATGGCCCGCAAGCGTGAGGTCGGTGACAAGGTCCGCTACCACCACCGGAACATGCTGGACACCGGCTTCGAGACCGGCGCCTACGCGGCCTCCTGGAACAACGAGTCCACGATGTACGTCGAGCTGGAGCTGCTCTTCGCCGAGCACGCCCGGCTGCTGCGCCGCGGCGGACGCTACGTCACGATCACCGGCTGCTACAACAACGCCTACGGGCAGGCCTCGCGCGAGGTGTCCCTGATCAACGCCCACTACATCTGCGACATCCACCCGAGGTCGGAGTACTTCCGGGCGATGGCGAACAACCGGCTGGTGCCGGTCCATGTGGAGGACCTCACCGAGACGGCCATCCCGTACTGGGAACTGCGCAAGCAGGCCGACCACCTGGTGACGGGGATCGAGGACGCCTTCCTCACCGCGTACAAGAACGGCAGCTTCCAGTACCTGCTGATCGTGGCCGACCGGGTCTGACCCGGCGAGGCGCGGGCGCGGGGCGGTGTCCGTGGACACCGCCCCGCGTCGCCGTGCGGGTCACTCGCCCGCGTACGCCTTCTTCAGCGCGGCGATGTCGAGCTTGCCCATCGCGTACATCGCCCGCGTGGTGCGGGCCGCCTTCTCGGGGTCGGTGTCGCCGATCATCTCGATCAGCCCCTCCGGGATGACCTGCCAGGACACGCCGTACCTGTCCTTGAGCCAGCCGCACGGGCCGGGTTCGCCGCCGTTCTCGGTGAGCTTGGTCCAGTAGTAGTCGACCTCCTGCTGGCCGTCGCAGTAGACCTGGAAGGAGATCGCCTCGGTGAACTTGAACTGCGGGCCGCCGTTGATGGCGACGAACTTCTGCCCGTTGGCCGTGAAGTCGACGGCCAGCACGGAGCCCGCCTCCCCCGGGCCGGCCTCGTTGTAGCGGCCGACCTTCCCGATGCTGGAGTTCTTGAAGATCGACACGTAGTAGTGGGCGGCCTCCTCGGCCTGGCCGTCGAACCAGAGACACGTGGTGAATCCGTCGGTGGTCATGGGCACCTCCTGGGAGCGGGGAACGCGGTCATCCGTACCGACCGGTGCGCTCCAGGAAACTCATCGGTCATCGCGCCCCTTCAGGGGCGCGGGCCTGTGGTGTGCATGCGGCTGCGCCACGTGGGCGCGACCAGCCCCCACCGAGCCGCGGACAACGGACAACCGCGCCTAGCATCCCCACCATGACCTCTTCGTCGCCGGACATCACTCCCTTCCGCGTCTCCATCCCGCAGGCCGATCTCGACGACCTCCACGCGCGCCTCGACCGCACCCGCTGGCCGGCCGAGATGCCGGGGGCCGGCTGGGCGTACGGCGTCCCCACGCCGTATCTCCGGGAGCTGGCCCGGTACTGGCTGCACGAGTACGACTGGCGGGCGGCCGAGGCACTGCTGAACGCGTGGCCGCAGTTCACGACGACGATCGACGGCGCCCACGTCCACTTCGCCCACATCCGCTCCCCCGAGCCGAACGCCACCCCGCTGGTCGTCACCCACGGCTGGCCGGGCTCGATCGTGGAGTTCCTGGACGTGGTCGGCCCGCTCACGGACCCGGCCGCACACGGCGGGGACCCTGCCGACGCCTTCCATGTGGTGGTGCCGAGCGTCCCGGGTTTCGGTTTCTCCGGTCCGACCGCGGAGCCCGGCTGGGAGGCGGGACGGGTCGCGGACGCCTGGGCCGAGCTGATGGCGCGGCTGGGCTACCAGCGGTTCGGTGCGCAGGGCGGCGACTGGGGCGCGGCGATCTCCCGTGAGCTGGGCCGCGCCCATCCCGAACAGGTGATCGGCGTGCACCTCAATCTGCTGCCGGGCGCCCAGCAGGCCACCGAGCCCACCGCCGAGGAACTGGCCGCGCTCGCCCCCGAGGAACAGGCGAACACCCTTGACTCGTGGCGCCGCTGGGCCGCCTGGTCCCGGGAGAGCACGGGGTACGCGATCCTGCAGAGCACCCGCCCGCACACCCCCGGCTACGCGCTCACGGACTCACCGGTCGGGCAACTCGCCTGGATCGTCGAGAAGTTCCGGGAGTGGACGGACTCCGAGGAGCTGCCGGAGGAGGCGGTGGACCGGGACCGGCTGCTGACGAACGTGATGCTGTACTGGCTGACCGGTACGGCCGCCTCGTCCGCCCGCATCTACTACGAACGGGCGCATGCCACCGGCGCCCGCGCCGCCGCGCCCTCCCAGCCGTCGACGGCACCGACCGCCCTCGCCCTGTTCCCGGCCGAACCCCAGCGTCCGCTGCGGCACAAGGCGGACCGCACGGAGAACATCGTGCGCTGGACGGAGTTCGACCGGGGCGGGCACTTCGCGGCGATGGAGGAGCCGGACCTGCTGGTGGGCGACGTCCGGGCGTTCTTCCGGCAGCTGCGGGAGCGGGGCGAGCGCTGAGCGGCCCTCAGGCGACCAGGCACAGCCCGTTGTAGGGCCCGGGCACGGGTCGGCCGACAGCGGTCTTGCGGGCGAACTCGGACTGGACCAGGGACAGCAGGCCGCCGAGGTCGAGGCCGAGGGCGTGGGCGGCGGCCGCGAGGACCTCGGAGGAGGCCTCCTTGCGGCCGCGCTCGATCTCCGAGAGATACGGCATGGAGATCCGGGCCGCCTCGGCGACGTCCTTGAGGGTGCGCTCCTGGTCCAGCCGCTCCCGCCGCAGGACGTCTCCGACCAGGTCGCGCCAGAGGGGTTCCCTGGGCTTCGGGGCCGGCTTCTGCGGGCGCAGGGGGATGACACGGGCGTCGTTCGGCGGTTGGCTGCTCACCCCCATAGCCTAAAAGCAGTGGCACGCCATGGGAGGGGTCGGCATGCTCCCCTGCATGGAAGCGCTGGAGTTCATGGGAACGGGGCCGGAGCTGCGGGACACCTTCGACAAGGACGCGGAGCGGTACCAGCGCGCACGGCCCGGCTATCCCCCTGCCCTGATCGAGGAGCTGAGCCGGGTCACGGGCGCCGGCCCGGGTGTCCGCGTGCTGGAGATCGCTCCGGGCACCGGCCAGCTCACCGTCGACCTCGCCCGGTCCGGCTGTGGGATCACGGCCGTGGAGCTGGGCCCGTCGTTGGCCGCCGTGGCCCGCCGGCAACTGGCCGCGTTTCCCGCGGTGGACGTCGTGACCGCGGGCTTCGAGCGGTGGGAGCTGCCGCCGGAACCGTTCGACGCGGTGGTGTGCGCGACCGCGTTCCACTGGATCGACCCGGCGGTGCGGGTCCCCAGGGCGGCCCGGGCGCTGCGCCCCGGCGGACTGCTCGCCGTGGTCGTCACCCACCATGTGGCGGGCGGCACGGAGGATTTCTTCGCCGACGTCCAGGAGTGCTACGAGCGTTGGGACCCGGCCACGCCGCCGGGGCTGCGGCAGACCCCCGAGTCGGAGATCGCCACCGACACGGCCGAGTTCACCGGCTCCCCCTACTTCACGGACGTCACCGTGCACGGCCACGCCCAGGAGATCACGTACACGACCGACACCTACCTGGACGTACTCCTCACCTACTCCAACCACCGCGCCCTGCCCGAAGCCGCCCGGAAGGGGCTGCTGGCCGGTATCCGGGAACTCATCGACTCGCGGTACGGCGGTACGGTCACCAAGCGGTACTGGCACGAGCTGATCACGGCCGTACGCGTCGGAGTGTGATCACCCCTCCGCCAACCGTCACCGGCTGTTTTCCGCCACCCCGGTGGACGGTACGCATGCGGCGCGTCACCCCGGGTACCCGTCGGTCAAGCACGCATGGGATGCCCGATACCGGGTACCCGGGCCAGGGTGATCAACTGGGCAGGGCGGCACGACACAGGCCGAAGTGGCCGAGCCGAACCGTGACTTTCGTGGGGAGAGGTAATGAATACCGCCGGGATCCGGTCGGAAGCAGTGAACACCGCGCAGTCCGCCGAGGAGTGCACGACGGAGAGGGAACTGCCCGGAATCGAGGACCCGAAGACGGTCGCCCCACGTGACGCACGGGCGCTGTCCCGCCAGTTCTTCCGGCGGCTCGGTGAGCTGGAGGAGGGCACACCCGAGTTCCAGTACGCCCGCAACACGCTCATCGAGATGAACATGTCGCTGGTGCGGTTCGCGGCCGGACGGTTCCGCAACCGCGGCGACGACATGGAGGACATCGTCCAGACCGGGATGATCGGCCTGATCAAGGCCATCGACCGGTTCGAGCTGTCGCGCGAGGTCGAGTTCACCTCCTTCGCACTGCCGTACATCGTGGGCGAGATCAAGCGGTTCTTCCGGGACACCACCTGGGCCGTGCACGTCCCGCGCCGGCTCCAGGAGCTGCGGGTCGAGCTGGCCAAGGCACGCGAGGAACTCTCCAGCCGCCTCGACCGGGACCCGACGGTCGCCGAACTCGCCACGCTGATGAACCTGTCCGAGGACGAGGTGGTCGAGGGCCAGCTGGCCTCCAACGGCTACAACTCCTCCTCCCTGGACTCCGCGCTCACCGGGGACGGCCCCGAGGACGGCGAGTCCGTGCTCGCGGACTTCATCGGCGTCGAGGAGGACGGGCTGCGGCTCGTCGAGGACTTCCAGTCGCTGGCTCCGCTCATGGCCGAGCTGAGCGAACGGGACCGGGAGATCATCCATCTGCGGTTCGTGGAGGAGGCCACCCAGGCGGAGATCGGCGAGCGGCTCGGCTGCTCCCAGATGCATGTCTCCCGCCTCATCAAGAGGATCATCGCGCGCCTGCGTCAGGGGATGCTGGGCGAGCTCGGCTGCGCCTGACGGCGGGTCACCCGGGCGCTGCCCCGCACCGGCGCGTGGGGCAGCGCCTGTGGTGATCCCGCGGCCGGGTGACCCGTGTCCGGTATCTGTGTTCTTTGGCGTTGGTGTCCGGTGCGAGTTCAGTGCGAGAGGGGTACCAGCGCGCGGACCCGTTTGCCGACCGGCACCCGCTCGGCGGTGACCTCGGCGGCCACGGCGTGCACGATCTCCAGGCCGTGCCGGCCGACCCGCTCGGGATCCCGGGGAAAGCGCCGGGGCAGGGCGGCACTGCTGTCGTACACGGAGACCAGGACCGCGCTGTCCGTACCCTCCAGTTCGAGGATGTACGGGCCGTTGCTGTGCCGGTCCGCGTTGGTGATCAGCTCGCTCACCACCAGGAGCAGCTCACCGTCGGCCCGGGGGTCGATCGTGGCACACCACTCGGTCCTCAGCTGCTGCAGGAAGCGGGCCGCGAAGTCCCGCGCCTCGGCGATGCAGCCCGGTTCACCGGTGTAGTGCGCCGCCCGCCGCAGCGGCTCCACGGGTACGTCGAAGCCAGTCGGTATCACTGCCCCGCCCAGGTGTTCGATCATGCGTGTCTCTCCAGGAGGCCGGTCACGGCCCGGTCGCTGTTGCAACCATGCTCGTACCCCGAGTGTCGTCCGGCAGTCCCCGGCGTGTCCGCCGACCGCGCACAAAAGGCGTCGCGCTGGTCACACCGCCGGGGAACCGGGACCTTCGGACTCCGGGGGCGCGGGGGGCACCGCGCTGGGCGGGACCTGCGGCGACACCGGGGCGGCGGAGGACACCGCGGACTCGGGGCCGGGCGACGCCGGGGAGGGCGGCTGCGCGGAGGGCGGGGCCACTGACCTGGGCGATTCCGGCGCCGGCGACTCCGGCACCGGCGCTTGGGACTTCGGCACTTCTGGTGATTCAGTCTTGGGTGATTCAGTCTTCGGCCCCTCGGACTTGGGCGCCTCGGACTTCGGGGACTCCGTCTTGGGCGACTCCGTCCCGGGGGATTCGGTCCTCGGCGATTCGGACTTCGGAGGCTCCGACGAGGGCGGCTCGGAGGACGGCGGCTTCGAGGACGGCGACTCGGACGAGGGCGGCTTCGAGGACGGCGGTTGCGAGGACGACGCGCTCGACGACGGGGACTTCGAGGCGGTGCCGGGGCTGGACGGCCCCGACGGGCCGGTGGAGGTCGGCGGGCACGGCGTGGCGCCGGGGCTCCCGGTCCTGCCGGGGGTGGGCGGGCAGCCGTGGTGGACCGGCGGGTTCATGGGGTTCGGATTGGCCGGGCGCTTCGCCGGGCGGTCCTCGTGCCCGGTGTGGTCACCCCGGTGACGGCCGAACCAGTCGTCGTGCCGGTGGTCGAAGAGGACGAAGACGTTGACGATCCGCACGGCGGGTGCGACGACGACCACGTTCGCCGGCCGGTACCCGGACCAGGCCGTGCCCGTGGTCCTCGGGGTGTTCTTCTGCGCGACCGGCGGGGTCAGCGGGTTGCCGCAGGCGCAGCGCACCCGGGGCACCCCGTGCCCGTCGACCAGGACGGCGGTGCCGGTCTGGAGGACGGACTGGTATGTGGTGGAGCCGCCGTCGCGGTAGCCGTGGGCGCTGACCCGGGTGTCCGCGCGCAGCTGTACGGGGGTGAGGGAGCGCAGGTAGGCGGGGACTCCGGAGGGGCGCACGCCGACCTGCGCGGCGAACGCCTTGTTGCGTGAGGGCGAGGCCTGGAAGTACCCGATCTGTCTCTCGATGTCGCAGCTGCCGCTGTTTTTCGTGCCGCTGTAGAGGCCGGGGGCTCCGCCGTCCACCCCCCGCACCTCGTTCGCCGGCACCGCCGACCCGTCCGTCCCGTCCGAGGCGGCCGAGGCGGCCGGTCCGACGGGTGCGGAGGATGCCGGCGCATCGGAGCTCTTCGTCGCACTGGACTCGGTGAACGGGTCCTGCCCGGAGCTGTTGGCGGCCTGGAGGAAGACCTCGCCACCCTTCCCGGAACCACCGCCCGGACGGGTGAACACCACGGCCAGGACCGCGGCGACCACGACGGCGGTGGTGAGCATCGCGATCCGGGGCGCGGACCTCCACCACGGCTGGTGCGGCTGTCCGCCCTGGCTGCCGCCGCCTCCGCCGCCGGGTGGCTGCGAGGGCGGGCCGGGAGGCGGGCCGGAGGGCCCGGACAGCGGGCCGGAGGGAGGTCCTGTGGGGCGGCCGGATGACGGCGGTTCGATGCTCACGCTCATCTCCCCGTTGCGATGGACGGCATTCGCACTAAACGACTTTTGCGAAAAATGCCTCATTTGATGCACAACGAGCCCAATGTGCGCCGGTCCCGTACCGTCCGCAAGCCGACGCTTACGGCCCACCCGGCGCGCGGGGTGTCGGGGTGTTGCTTAGCGTGACAGTGTGAGCCCGCGAATCGCCTCGGCTCGGCCGGTGGCCGCCCCGGCCGGCCGGACCGTCGCCCGGCACGGCTGGCCGCCGGCCCTGGCCGTGGTGGTGGCCGCGCTGGTCGCCATGGCGGTGCCGGCGGCGGTGGGCCTGTGGGCGGCGGGCGCGTCGGACCTGCCGAGCGGGGCCTTTCTCCCGGTGGTGCTCGCGACCGTGGTGACGGCCGTCGGCGGCACCGTCGAGCTGTCGGGCGACGCGGGCGACCTGGCGCGGACGAACGCCGGGCTGACCGTCGTACCGCTGTCGGTGACGCTGGTCGGGGCGCTGGTCGTCGCCGGGGGCTTCCTGCGGCCGCTGCGGCACCGGGCGGTGGCCGGCGCCCGGGAGCTGGCCGGCTGGGCGGCCCGGATCGCGGTGCTGTGGCTGCTCGCGCTGATCGGGCTCGCACTCGGTGCCCGGCACACCTTCGCCGTGAACGTGGGCAGCGGCGCGCTCAGTGACGTCACCGATCTGCTGGACGCCGCGCCGACGGTGGGTTTCACGACGGATGTGCCGCTCAGTGTCGTGTTCGGGCTGCTGTGGCTGGCCGGGATCCTGGTGCTGACGCTGCTGGTGTCGCGCGGGGCACCGCTGCCGGGGCGGCTGCTGCGCTTCCAGGCGTCGGTGCGCCCCGCGGCGTTCGCCATGGTCGTGTTCGTGCTGGCCTACGTCGGTCTGGCCCTGGTGGTGGCGCTGGTCGCGCTGGTGACGCGCGGGTCCGCCAGGGAGACCCTCGCGGTGATTCTGCTCGGGCTGCCCAACCTGGCGTGGCTGGCGCTCACGCTCGGTCTCGGCGTCACCTGGAAGGGCCGGGTCGACGGCCCGTTCGGGCTGCCGGTGCCGCACGTCCTCGCCGAGGTGCTGCGCACCCCGGACGTCTCGACCCTGAACCTCCGTACGATCACCGACCACGACGGCCGGTGGTGGTGGCTGGTGGGGGTGGCCGCGGTACTGCTGCCGGCGGCCGCGTTCCTGATGGCGGTGCGCTCACCCGCCCGGGTCCGCGCCTGGCGGCACGCCCTGCGTCTGGCGATCGCGCTCGCGCTGACGGTGCTGACGCTCTGCCTCACCGGCCGGGTCTCCGCCCACTACGGCCTCTCCCTGCTCGGTATCGGCGACCTGGGCGGCAATCTCTCCGGCGAGCTGCTGCTGAGGCCGCAGCTGTGGTGGGCGGTGGGCCTGGGCGCACTGTGGGGTCTGGTCGCCGGATACCTCGGCGCGCTGCTGGCCGGCCCGGTGCGCCGACGGGGCGAGGTGGCGGCCGGGAGACCCTGAGACCTACCGCTCCCGCTCACCGTCGGGGGTGACCACCCTGGTCGGACAGTGACCGGGACCGTCGCCGCCCGGCTCAGCCCGGTCGGTGGGGTGCCGGTCGGTGAGATGCCGGTCGGTGACGTCCCCGTCGGTGACGTCCCGGTCGGTGAGGTAGGTCGACAGCCGCCGCCCGTCGCCGTAGACCCAGCACCCCTCGGCCGGGTCGTACAGCCACATGGACTCCCCGTCGACCACCAGCCCGATACGCAGCCCGTGGGTGCGGCCCCGGAAGGACTCGCCGTCGAGGCCGCCGCCGGCCAGGTCCTCGACGGCGTCCCGGTAGTCGGCGAGGGCCTGCGCGGCACGGGCCAGCAGTGGGCGCGGGTCGGTGGCGTCCGCGGACGGGCCGCCGGTCAGGGGCGGGTCGCGGGGTACGGCGACGAGGTAGCGGCCGTCGACCCACGCGGCCCAGCCGTTGGCGCAGCTGATGTGCGCCCAGTCACCGCGCCGCTCCACGAGCCGCACCGGCAGCAGCGGGTCCAGGGGCACGGTCGGCCGGGCGGGGTCGGGGGCCTCCCAGGCGGGCATGCCGTCGGCCGGGACGACGTGGGTGGGCCGGAACCCTGGGCTGGTGGTCATCGTGTCGCCTACTTCCGCATCACGGCGGGTTCGTGCCGGCGCAGCAGCCGGGAGAGGAGACAGCCGAAGGCGACGGACAGCACCACCAGCATGACCATGTTGCGCAGCCAGACGCCCGCCGAATGCCGGAAGAACGGGTCGGCGGTGAGCCTGCCCGGCACGATCCGGTGCAGTTCGACGGTGCCGGCCATGGCACCGAGCGCCCACCGCGAGGGCACCAGCCAGGCGAGCTGTTCGAGCCCGGGCACGCCGTCCAGCTTCAGCAGGGTCCCGCAGAAGACGACCTGGACGACGGTGAGCAGCACCAGCAGCGGCATCGTCACCTCCTCCTTGCGGACCAGGGCGGAGATCAACAGGCCGAGCATCATCGCGGTGAACGAGAGCACGGCCACGGCGACGGTGATCTCCAGCAGGGCTGGCATCAACACCCCTTCGCCGCCGGGCGCGTTGAGGTCGACGCCCGCCAGGCCCACCTGGGTGAGCACGATCGCCTGGACCACGGTGATGGTGCCGAGGACGACGACCTTCGACATCACGTACGCCGATCTGGGCAGGCCGACGGCTCTCTCGCGCTGGTAGATGACGCGTTCCTTGACCAGCTCGCGCACGGCGTTGGCGGCGCCGGTCAGCACCCCGCCCACGCAGAGGGTGAGCAGCGCGTTGGTGGCGGTGTCGAAGGTGAGCTTGTTGCCGGCGACGGCCCGGGCCATCGCGCCCATGACGAACGGCAACCCGATCATGATGGCGAGGAAGGTCCGGTCGGCGAGGAGGGCGGCGGTGTAGCGCCGCACCAGGGTCGAGAACTGGGCTCCCCAGCTGCGCGGGCGCGGCGGCGGGGGCGCGGCGACCGGGCCGGCGCGCGGCACGACGGGCTGCGCGCTGGAGTTCACGATGTACTTCCGGTGGTACGAAGACCCGCGGAACTCCCCCGCCCAGTCCCGGCCGGTGTCCCGCTCGAACGCCTCGAAGGCCTCGGGCCACTCCTCGAAGCCGAAGTAGCCGAGGGCGTCGCCGGGCGGGCCGAAGTAGGCGGTCCGGCCGCCCGGCGCCAGGACCAGGAGGCGGTCGCAGACGTCCAGGCTGAGCACGCTGTGGGTGACGACGATGACGGTACGGCCGTCGTCGGCGAGGCCGCGCAGCATGTTCATCACCGAGCGGTCCATGCCCGGGTCGAGTCCGGAGGTCGGCTCGTCGAGGAAGAGCAGGGAGGGCTTCGTCAGCAACTCCAGAGCGACGCTGACCCGCTTGCGCTGCCCGCCGGAGAGGCTGTGCACGGACTGGTCGGCGCGCTGTTCGAGGCCGAGTTCCCGGATGACCTCCTCGACCCGCTCCCGCCGCTCGGCCTTCGCGGTGTCCTCGGGGAAGCGCAGTTCGGCGGCGTAGGTGAGGGCGCTGCGCACGGTCAGCTGGACGTGCAGGATGTCGTCCTGCGGGACCAGTCCGATGCGCTGGCGCAGTTCGGCGTAGTCGCGGTAGAGGTCGCGGCCGTCGTAGAGGACGGTGCCGTGCTCGGCGGGGCGCTGGCCGGTGAGGGCGCCGAGCAGGGTGGACTTGCCGGCGCCGCTCGGCCCGACCACGGCGAGCAGGCACTTCTGGCCGACCGGGAAGGAGACGTGGTCGAGCAGGATCTTGCGGCCGCGGTCGACGGCGACGGTGAGCTCCTGGACGTCGAGGGAGACCTCGCCGGTGTCGACGTACTCCTGCAGCTCGCCGTCGACCAGGCAGAACGCCGAGTGGCCGATGCCGACGACGTCCCTCGGGCTGAGCGGGGCGCGGATGACGGTGCGGCCGTTGAGGTAGGTGCCGTTGTGGCTGTCGAGGTCGACGATCTCGTAGCTGCCGTCGGGGTGGGCGCGCAGTTCCGCGTGGTGGCGGGAGACGACCAGGTCGTCGACGACGACGTCGTTGTCGGTGGCGCGGCCGATGCGGATGGTGCGGGCGTGCAGCCGTCGTACCGAGGACGGCTGCCGGAAGGTGCCGGTGCGGCTCGGCATGGAGACGGAGGAGGGGCGGTCCGTGGCGGGCGGCGCGCGGCCGACGAGGACGGCGCTCGGCCCGTCGGCGGGGCTGCCGAAGCGGATGACCGTACCGGGGCCCACTTCCCACTCCCGGATGCGGCGGCCGTCGGCGTAGGTGCCGTTGGTGCTCTGCTCGTCCTCGAGGGTCCAGTGGCCGTCGTCGGGCCGCAGCACCGCGTGGTGCCAGGAGACCCGGGAGTCGTCGATAACGATGTCGCTGTACGGGTCACGCCCGACGTGGTAGTCGCGGCCCGGGCTCATCACCGTGGAGCCCGTGTCGGTCTCCAGGACGAGTTCGGGCGCCGTCGAGTCGACCGGCCGCTCCGCCATGGCCAGAATTCTACAGATTTGTCAGCTTATACGCCCGATCACTGCCACCCGACTACGGCCGCCCGGCCGGCGACTGTCACGTGTCAGGCCACGGGGACGACGAGGGCGGGGATGGTGCGCTGCATACGAAGGGCGTCGACGGACTCGGCGAGCAGTTCGTACTCGGTGGTGTCGTCCTGGACGGCGATCCGCACCAGCCGTCCGCCGGCCAGTTCGTCGGCGACGAGTTCCTGCCGGACCGCGTCGGCACACCAGACGCGGAGCAGACCGGGCACGTCCGAGACGGTCGCCCCCACCGGGACGAGAGCCCCCTGCGGATATCTGGGGTTCTCGGGTAAGGGATCCAGCCGTTCCGCGATCCAGGAGGCCCGGTCCCGTAACCACCACAGCGCCAGGGCCAGCGTCGGCGCACGGTAGGTGCCGAGCGGAACGCCGATGCGCTGCCCGCCGCAGATGCCGTATGCCGTGACATGGCACAGGAATTCGTCGTGCACGATCACTCCCCCGTAGCTCGCCGGTGTGCCGTCGCGGCCGGTTTCCCGTGCGGCTCCTGTGCGGTGAAGTGCTCCTGACATTCGAGTATGTTCACTTTCGAAACACTGTCACCACACCTTTCCGGCCAGTCTCTTGGCATATTCGCCTTACGAATTGGCCGGAATGCGCCAGCTGTACGGCCCTGCCTTCATTACCCGAGGGGTAATCGACCCGTCACGCGGATCCGGGCATGGTGGTGTCAACGGATCGCCGCAAGCCGCGATCCACCCCCTGACCAGCAGTGACACCCTCGATGGAGGCTGATTCGCCATGTCCGTGAACACCGACCGTTACCAGACCGCCGCCGC
Organism: Streptomyces sp. NPDC048417; assembly: GCF_040651615.1. NCBI lineage: Bacteria > Bacillati > Actinomycetota > Actinomycetes > Kitasatosporales > Streptomycetaceae > Streptomyces > Streptomyces sp. NPDC048417. The sequence continues at coordinate 85,568 of NZ_JBEZKI010000034.1, forward strand.
CCGCTACTTCGAGGCCTGGAACGCCACCGAGCCCGAGGCGCTGGGCAAGGCGGTCGCCGAGGCCTGGGTCCCGGAGGGCACCTACACCGACCCGCTCGCCGATGTCTCCGGGCACGCCCAGATCACGGCCGTGATCTGGGCGGCGCACGAGCAGTTCCCGGGTTTCGTGTTCCGTCCGCTCGGGGCCGTCGACGGCCACCACGACACCGCGCGCTTCGGCTGGGAGCTGGTGAACGAGGCCGACGGCTCGGCACCGGTGGCCGGTTTTGACGTGGTCACGCTCAGCGAGGACGGCCGGATCCGGCAGGTGCTGGGCTTCCTGGACCGGGTGCCCACCGGGGCCTGAGCCGGCGTCCGCGATGAGTTCCCGCGCTCGCGGCGGTCTCCAGTTTACGAGAGACCACCGCGAGCGGAGGACCGCCATGAGTACGACCGCACGGCTGGACGTGGAGTTCACCGCCGTCCTGCGCAGGAGCCCGGAGAAGGGCGGCTGGACCTACGTGGTGTGGCCCGGGTCCGCGGAGTTCTTCGGCACCCGGGGGCTCGTCAAGGTCCGCGGGACGGTGGACGGGCATCCGTTCCGGAGCTCCTTCATGGCCCTGGGCGACGGCACCCACAAGCTGCCCGTGAAGGCCGATGTCCGCGCGGCGATCGGCAAGGGTGAGGGGGACGCGGTGTGCGTCCGCCTCACCGAGCGCGTCACCGGTTGACGACGACGCCGGTCACTGGTTGACGATCGCGTCGATCCGGGCCAGTTCCTCGGCGTCGAAGTCCAGGTTGCCGATGGCGCCGACACAGTCCTCGACCTGCTGCGGGCTGCTCGCGCCGATCAGCGCGGAGGTCACCCGGCCGCCGCGCAGCACCCAGGACAGGGCGAGCTGGGCGAGGGTCTGGCCGCGGCCCTTGGCGACCTCGTCGAGCGCGCGCAGCCTGCCGACCAGGTCCTCGGTGACCGCGTCCGAGTTCAGGAACGGGCTGTCGCTCGCGGCCCGGGAGCCCTCCGGGATGCCGTCGAGGTAGCGGCCGGTGAGCAGGCCCTGCTCCAGCGGGGAGAAGACGATGGAGCCGACCTGGAGCTCGTCGAGGGCGTCCAGGAGGCCCTCGTTCTCCGGGCGGCGGTCGAGCATGGAGTAGCGCGGCTGGTGGATCAGCAGCGGGGTGCCGAGTTCGCCGAGGATGCGGGCGGCCTCGCGGGTCTGCTCCGCCGAGTAGTTGGAGATGCCGACGTAGAGCGCCTTGCCCTGCTGGACGGCCGAGTGCAGGGCGCCCATCGTCTCCTCCAGGGGAGTCTCCGGGTCCGGGCGGTGCGAGTAGAAGATGTCGACGTAGTCCAGGCCCATCCGGGTCAGGGACTGGTCCAGCGACGACAGCACGTACTTGCGCGAACCCCACTCCCCGTACGGGCCCGGCCACATCAGATAGCCGGCCTTGGTGGAGATCACCAGCTCGTCACGGTAGGCGGCGAAGTCCGCCTTCAGCGCCTCGCCGAACGCCGACTCGGCGGCGCCGGGGGGCGGACCGTAGTTGTTGGCGAGGTCGAAGTGGGTGACCCCGAGGTCGAAGGCGCGGCGCAGGATGGCGCGCTGGGACGTCACGGACCGGTCGGGCCCGAAGTTGTGCCACAGGCCGAGCGACAGCGCGGGAAGCTTCAGGCCGCTGCGGCCAGTGCGGCGGTACGGCATGTCGGCGTAGCGATCGGGGTGTGCGGTGTACAACGCGACTCCAGAGGGGTTGCCACAGGATCTACCGGTTCCACTCTTTCCCGAGCCGCGGGCAGTGGTCCAACAGGAGAATCCGATGGAATTGTGCGGTTAGGCTTCTCAGTCATGGAACTGCGCCACCTCCAGCACTTCGTCGCCGTCGCCGAGGACCAGCACTTCACCCGGGCCGCGGAACGGCTGCTGGTGTCCCAGTCCGGCCTGTCCGCCTCGATCCGGGCCCTGGAGCGGGAGCTGCGGGCGCCCCTGTTCGTGCGGACCACCCGCCGGGTGACGCTCACCGAGGCGGGTCGCGCGCTGCTGGGCGAGGCGGAGCGCATCCTGGCACAGGTGCGCTCCGCGCACGAGGCGGTGGCCGCGGTGCAGGGCGTGCTGCGCGGGACGCTGGCGCTGGGCACCGAGCAGTGCATCGCCGGGGTGCATGTGGCGGGGCTCCTCGCCGCCTTCCGGCGCCGGCACCCGGACGTGGAGATCCGGCTGCGGCAGGCCGGTTCGGGCGCGCTGGCCGAGGAGGTGGCGGCGGGCCGGCTGGACCTGGCCTTCGCCTACCGCACCCAGGACGACACCGACCAGCTGCGCTCGGTGGCCCTGACCGGCGAGCCGATGACCGTGCTGTGCCATCCCAGCCACCGGCTGGCCACGGCCGGCGCGGCGGTGGTCCCGGCGGACCTCGACGGGGAGGTGTTCGTGGACTTCCACCCGGACTGGGGCCCGCGCCGCACGACCGACTCGGCCTTCGCCGCGGCGGGCGTACGGCGCACGGTCGCCCTGGAGGTCAACGACGTGCACAGCCTCCTCGACCTGGTCGACGAGAACCTCGGCATCGCCGTCGTACCCCGGCACTTCCGGCACAAGCGGCCCTCGCTCACCGCGCTCGCGCTCAAGGACACGGACGAGTCCACCTACGAGACGGTCGCCCTGCTGCCGCCCGAGACGGCCACCAGCCCGGCGGCCCGGGCGCTGGTCACCCTCCTCGAAACAGGGGGCCTGGCAACACCCCCGGAGGGGGTCCACCCCTCCTGACCTCGGCTTCCCGTCGGCGCAGACTCATGAGCGTCCACAACGACGACGGGGAGCAGAGGACATGGCGGAACACACACGGCGTACGGTGCTGCGCGGCGCGGCGGGCCTCGCGGCGGCCACCGCGCTGGCCGGCACGACAGGGGCCACGACGGCGGCGGCACGCCCGGCGACGGAATCGACGGAGCATCAGTACCCGTTCCTCCAGGGCGCGTTCGCCCCGGTCACCGAGGAACTCACAGCCTTCGACCTGCCGGTCACCGGCCGCATCCCGCGCGAACTCAACGGCCGCTTTCTGCGTAACGGCCCGAACGTCCTGGGCCTGGAGGACCCGCGCGCCCATCACTGGATGCTCGGCGATGGCATGGTGCACGGTGTACGGCTGCGCGACGGGCACGCCGAGTGGTACCGCAACCGCTGGGTGCGCTCCTCCCAGGTCGCCGCGAAACTCGGGGAGTCCTACCCCGGCCCGGTCCCGCCGGACGACTTCGCCTGCAACACGCATGTGATCCCCTACCGGGGACGGATCCTCGCACTCCAGGAGAGCGGCCCACTGCCGTACGAGCTGGACGGCGAGCTCAACACGGTGGGCACCCACGACTTCCGGGGCACGCTGGAGGGCGCGTTCACCGCGCACACCAAGTACGACGCGCACGCCGGCGAGTTGCACGCGATCACCTACTACCCGACCTGGGACCATGTCCGGCACCTGGTCGTGGACCCCACCGGCCGGGTCGCGCGCACCACCCGGATCCCGGTGCGGGACGCGCCGATGATGCACGACTTCGCACTCACCGAGAAGCATGTGGTCGTCTTCGACATCCCGGTCACCTTCGACCCGGCGGCCGCCGAGGCCGGCGCCCTGGTGCCGTACGTGTGGAACCGGGAACACCCGGCCCGGGTGGGGGTGATGCCCCGGTCCGGCGGTGCGGTCCGCTGGTTCGGTGTCGACCCGGTGTTCTACTCGCACACCCTCAACGCGTACGACGAGGGCGAGTCCGTGGTGATCGACCTGACGACGTATCCGGCGCCGTTCGACGTCGCCGGGAAGTTCACGGACGGACCGCACGCGACGGGCACCGCGAGGCTCGAACGCTGGACGGTCGATCTGCGCCACGGCCGGGTCAGCAGGCGGACCCTGGACGACCGGCCGCAGGAGTTCCCGCGCGTCAACGAGGAACTGGTCTCCCGCCGGCACCGCTACGGCTACTCGGCGGCGGCGGCCGAGATGTCACTGGCCTATCTGGCCGGGGACGGCAATCCGCCGGACCACGCCTTCTCCAACGCCCTCCTCAAGCACGACCTCGCGCGCGGCACCGCCCAGGTGCACCGGCTGCCGAGGGGCGCGGCGGCGGGCGAGGCGGTGTTCGTGCCGGGCGAACACGCGGTCCAGGAGGACGACGGTTTCACGCTCGCCTACGTCCACGACCCCGACCGCGGCGCCGCCGACCTGCTGATCCTCGCCGCGCAGGACTTCACCGGCGAGCCGCTGGCCCGGGTCCACCTGCCGGGCCGGGTGCCGCTGGGGTTCCACGGAAGCTGGATTCCGGACGCATGACGAGCCGTGATGAGCGATCGTGGTCGCATGCATGCAAGGGACATCCTCATCGACGGCTTCGGCCGCATCCAGGAAGAAGTCCACGCCGCCCTCGACGGCCTCGACCCCGACCTGCTCAACAGGCCCCCGGCCCCCGGCGCCAACTCCATCACATGGCTGGTCTGGCACCTCACCCGGATCCAGGACGACCATGTCGCCGACGCCTTCGACCTCGACCAGGTCTGGCTGGCCCAGGGCTGGGAGAAGCGTTTCGCCCTCGGCCTGCCGCCCCGTGACCACGGGTACGGCCACGCCCCCGCGAAGGTCGCGAAGGTCACGGTGGACTCCGGCGACCTGCTGACCGGCTACTACGACGCGGTGCACGAACAGACCCTGGGGGTGCTGCGCGAGCTCCCCGCCAAGGAACTCGAACGGGTCGTGGACACCCGCTTCGATCCGCCGGTCACGCTGGGCGTACGGCTGGTGAGCGTACTGTCCGACGATCTCCAGCACGTCGGACAGGCCGCCTATCTGCGGGGGCTGCTTCAGAGCACGGAGGCGTAACCGGGCAGGACGACGTCCTCGATGAGGGCCGTGCGCTCGTCGAACGGGATGAACGCGCTCTTCAGGGCGTTCACCGTGACCGTGCGCAGGTCCTCGGCCGTCCAGCCGGCCTCCTCGACCAGCAGGGACATCTCCCGGGTCATCGTCGTCCCCGAGACCAGACGGTTGTCGGTGTTGAGGGTGACCCGGAAGCCCAGCTCCTTCAGCGCGGTGATCGGGTGCTCGGCGATGGAGGTGGCGCAGCCGGTCTGGAGGTTGGAGGTGGGGCACATCTCCAGGGCGATCCGGCGGTCGCGCACCCAGCTCGCGAGACGGCCGAGCTTGTCGCCGGCGATGTCCTCGGTGATCCGCACACCGTGCCCGATGCGCTGCGCGCCGCACACCTGGACCGCCTGGTGGATGCTGGGCAGGCCGTGCGCCTCACCGGCGTGGATGGTGAAGGGCACGCTCTCGCGGCGCAGGTGCTCGAAGGCGGCGAGGTGGTCGGCGGGCGGGAAGCCGTCCTCGGCGCCGGCGATGTCGAAGCCGACGACACCGGCGTCCCGGTAGGCGACGGACAGCTCCGCGGCCTCGCCGACCCGGTCGAACATCCGCATCCCGCAGAGCAGCGTGCCGACGCGGACCGGCGTGCCGGCGGCAGCGGCCTTCGCCATGCCGGCGGCGAGCCCCTCCTGCACGCTCTCCACGACCTCCTCGAGCGTGAGCCCGCCCTTGACGTTCAGCTCCGGGGCGTAGCGCACCTCGCCGTAGACCACGCCGTCGGCGGCCAGGTCGAGCACGTACTCCTCGGCGACGCGCCGCAGCCCCTCCTTGGTCTGCATGACGGCCAGGGTGTGCTCGAAGGTGGCTATGTACCGCACCAGGTCACCGGAGTTGGCGGCCTCGAAGTACCAGGCGGCCAGCTCGTCCGGGTCGGTGGTGGGCAGGGTGTGACCGACCTCGGCCGCGAGCTCGACGAGGGTGGCGGGGCGCAGGCCGCCGTCGAGGTGGTCGTGCAGGACGGCCTTGGGGAGGCGGCGGATCACATCGGCGTCTACGCGCGTAGCAGTCATGGCGGGGTTTTCCTCGGCGGGTGATTCGGGGCGGTGGGTCAGTCGGCGGGCTGGAGCAGGTCCCAGCGGTTGCCGTAGAGGTCCTGGAAGACGGCGACACTGCCGTACGGCTCGTGTCGCGGCTCCTCCAGGAAGGTCACGCCGGCGGCGGTCATCCGGGCGTGGTCGCGGGCGAAGTCGTCGGTGTGCAGGAAGAACCCGACGCGCCCGCCGGTCTGGTCGCCGACGCGGGCGTGCTGCCGGTCGTCCTTGGCGCGGGCGAGCACCAGTCCGGTGCCGTGCCCCTCGGCCCCGGGCGCCACGACGACCCAGCGGGAGCCGTCCGGCCGCGGCGCGTCCTCGACCAGCCGGAACCCGAGAGCCTCGGTGTAGAAGCGGATCGCCTCGTCGTAGTCGCCGACGACAAGGGTGACCAGGGCGACGCGTCGCATGGGGGCCTTTCGGTGGAGCGGTTAGCGCGAGAGGTTATACGTAAAACGTAACGAACGCCAGTCGCCCTGTTCGAGGGGCGCCGACCACAGCGCCCCGTCAGGGGCGCGGGCCGCGTCGATGTGCGGCTGCCGCCGTGTGGGCGCGACCAGCCACTACGCACCCACCCTTCGCACGGCGCCCGCCCTACCGCTCCGCTTCCCCCTGCGCGACCTCCACCTGGTGATGAAAGTCGATCATCCCGGTCGCGGAGGCGACACACGACAGCGCGGCGCACGCCGCGAGCAGCACCGCGAACCCGGAGCCGGCCCGGCGCCGCCCCCGCGGCGCCGCCAGCAGCGCCTCCACCCGCCGCGGCACCGGCCCCGACGTCGCCCCCGACACGAACGCCGGCCGATCGGCGCCGCCCCCCTGCCCCGCCAGCGCGGCCCGGGCGATCGCGCGGGCCGTCAGCCGCCGGTCCCCCACCGCGCTCGCCGCGGCCTCGTCGGCGACCCGCTCGACGGCCAGTCGTACGACGTCCCGGACCCGCCGCAACCCCGGATGGCAGTGCGCGGCAAGCTCCGCGGCGGCGAGAAAGAAGTGGTGACCGCCGCTGTTGTGCGCCCGTTCGTGCGCGAACAGCGCCTCCCGTTCGGCCCCGTCGAGGCTGCGCAGCATGCCCGTGGTGACGACGATCCGGTGCGGCCGGCCGGGCAGCGCGTACGCGTCCGGACTCGGCGAGTCGACCACGCACAGGTCGCCCGCGGCGGGCCCCCGCCCGGCCTCCGTGCGGGCCGCGCGGAAGGCGCGCGCCTGCCGGAGTACCGACCGCGTGCCGGTCCAGGCGCAGACGGCGAGAGCGCCGGCCGAGAGGGACGCGAGCGGCAGGACGTAGCGGTCGGAGACCGTGTGCAGCGGCCGGACCAGCTCACCGAGCGCCGCGAAGAACGGCAGCTCGAACAGCCCGGTGAGGACGAACGCGCCGAGCGCGGCCAGGGTGCAGCCCGCGAGGGCGACGGCCGAGACGGTGATCACCCAGAGCGCGGTGGTGGGCGCCAGCCGGTCCAGGGCCCGCCGGGAGAGCGCCGGCAGCACGAACGGCACCAGCAGCGGCAGGATCAGCAGCGCGGTCATGACGCCCCGGGCTGTTCGCCGGCGTCGAGCAGACCCCGCAGGACACGCTCGTCGTCGGGGCTGAGCTGGGCGACGAAGCGGGCGAGCACGGTCTCCCGGTCGCTGTCGCGGTCGAGCTCGCTGTGCATCCGCTTCGCGGTCAGGCCCTGCGCGTCCTGGACGGGGAAGTAGGCGAAGCCGCGGCCCTGACGGTGCCGGTCGACCACACCCTTGTCGTGCAGCCGGGTCAGGATCGTCGTCACGGTGGTGCGGGCCAGGTCAGCGCCGAGGCTGCGCTGCACCTGACCGGGGGTCCGGGGCGCACCGGCGGCCCAGAGGGCTGCCATGACGCTCGCCTCCAGCTCACCGGCGGGCCGGCGTTCGTCCTTCGCGTCGGCCATGGAAGGTTCCTCACCCCTAGTTCGTCCGCAGTCCCAGGGACCGTCTACGGCAGTGTAGTCAGACGGGCGGTGGCCACCGCCCGTCCACCCATTATGAGGAGCCCCCGCCGAAGGCGGAGGAAACCTCTCGTGGTGAGCGGTACCGGAGACCTGGGACGCAGGCGGCACCCGGGATGTCGTCCTGCTGGACGGGGAGGTGACTGTCTTCTCCTAGGCCGACGTACGGGGGCCGACGGCGGAGGGTCTGCGGGCGAAGACGGGCTGGGACCCGCGCGGGGACAGCCCGTCGCAGGCCTGGTTCCGGATCCGGCCGGGCACGGTCGAGGCATGGCACGAGGAGCACGAGCCGCGCGGCCGGCATCTGATGCGGGACGGGGTGTGGGCGGACTGAGCCGGGCCGTCAACCGGCCCTGGTGTGAAGGGCGTTCAGCCGGGCCAGTTCCTCGTCGGTGAACCGGATGGCGCCCGCCGCCACGTTCTCGGCGAGGTGGTCCGGGTTGCCGGTGCCGGGGATGGCGAGGACGTGCGGACCCTGGTGCAGGGTCCAGGCGAGGCGGACCTGGGCGGGGCTGGCGTCGTGCGCGCGGGCGACGGCGAGGAGTTCGTCGTCGTGGGTCTCGGTGACCCCGCGCATCGCGGCCTCGCCCGCGACGGCGAAGTACGGCACGAAGGCGATGCCGCGTTCGCCGCAGATACGGACCAGTGCGTCGCTGGCCGGGTCCGGCTTGCCGAGTCCGTAGCGGTTCTGCACGCACACCACGGGGGCGATGGCCAGCGCCTCGTCCAGGTGCCGCGGTTCGATCTCGGAGACACCGAGGTGCCGGACCAGGCCCGCCTCGCGGAGTTCGGCGAGGGCGCCGAAGTGCTCGGCGATCGAGTCCTGGCCCATCCTGCGGAGGTTGACGACGTCGAGGTGGTCGCGGCCGAGCTGGCGCAGGTTCTCCTCGACGTGCCCGCGCAGTTGGTCGGGGCGGGCGGAGGTGGCCCACTCGCCGGAGTAGTCCCGGTAGGGGCCGACCTTGGTGACGATGACCAGGTCGTCGGGATAGGGGGCGAGCGCGGTGTTGATGAGTTCGTTGGCGGAGCGCAGGGCGGAGAAGTAGAAGGCCGCCGTGTCGATGTGGTTCACACCGAGTTCCACGGCCTTGCGCAGCACGGCGACCGAGCGGGTGCGGTCGCTCGGCGTGCCGCTGGGGAAGGCGATGCTGCCCGTCAGCCGCATCGCGCCGAAGCCGAGACGGTGGACGGGCAGGTCGCCGAGTTTCCAGGTGCCGGAGGTGTCCGCGGTGATCGTTTCGGAGGTCATCGACGGAGTCTGGCACACGGCGGCTGCGGGACGGGTCAGCAGTAGAGGTTGTTGCCCGCCGCGACACCGAGAATCTGCGTGAACTTCTGGTAGGCGCTGACCCGGCTCTGCACTTGCGCCGGGTTCTTGCCGTCGCACTCCAGGGAGCCGTTGATGGAGCGGATGGTCTGGCCGAAGCCGGCCTGGTTGACCATGGCGTTGTGGCCGGTCATGGTGCCGGGGCCGGTCTGGGTGTTCCAGTACCACAGGCCGGTCTTCCAGGCGACGGAGGAGTTGTTCTCGACCTGCCAGGGGTTGTTGAGGAGGTCGATGCCGAGTGCGTCGCCGGCCGCCTTGTAGTTGAAGTTCCAGCTGAGCTGGATGGGGCCGCGGCCGTAGTAGGCGGCCTGCCCCGCCGGGCAGCCGTAGGACTGGCTCCAGTCGCAGTACGTCGGGTAGTTGGCGGTGTTCTGCTCGACGACGTACACCAGCCCGCCGGTCTCGTGGCTGACGTTGGCGAGGAAGGCGGCGGCCTCCTGCTTCTTGACGGTGTCACTGCCGGTGTTGGCGAAGGCCGGGTAGGCGCTCAGCGCGGCGGTGAGGCCGCTGTAGCTGTAGAAGGAATTCCGGTTCGGGAACATCTGGTTGAACTGCGCCTCGCTGACGACGAAGCCGGCGGCGGAGGCTGTGGGGGCCGCCTGGAGCACCAGGGCGGAGCCGCCTATGGCGAGCGAGGTCAGGAGTGCGGCGATACGGCGCCTCGACACGGATCAACTCCTTTGCGGAGCACGGCCGCGCCCCACAGAGGGGGAGCGGCCGCGGTGGGGGGTGTGAGGCACACTCAACTGCTTTGGTCTGTACCAGTCAAGGGTGTAGACCAGTCATTCGGAAGTCGATCTTCTGGGAGTGGTTTCCGCAATTGCGCCCGGAAACTGGCATGTCGGGCTCGCCGTGTCGCCCGGCAGGACAGCGGTCGGGCCCGGCGGCGTCCCAATGCGGCCGGGCCCAAAAGGAGTTGGCGGATCAGCCGAGCGGCTTCGCCAGGACCGCCTTGCGGTGGCTGAACGTCTCGATGGAGTAGCGGCCGTGGTAACTGCCCATGCCGCTCTCCCCCACCCCGCCGAACGGCAGGTCGGAGACGGTGAGATGGGCGACCGGCAGGCCGAGGCCGAGCCCGCCGGAGGAGGTCTCGGCGGCGATCCGGTCCCGGGTGTCGCCGGACTCGCTGAAGACGTACAGCGCGAGGGGCTTGTCGCGGTCGTTGATGAAGCCGATCGCGCCGTCCAGGTCCGGGACGGTGACGATGGGCAGGATCGGGCCGAAGATCTCCTCCCGCATCACCGGGGACTCGGGGTCGACGTCGGCGAGCACGGTGGGCGCGATGTACTTGGCGGCGCGGTCGGTGTCGCCGCCCACGGCCACCCGGCCGGAGCCGAGCAGTCCGCTGAGCCGGTCGAAGTGCCGCTCGTTGACGATCCGGCCGTACTCGCCGGACTCCTTGGGCTCCGTGCCGCACAACGCCTGGACGGCCTTGACCAGCGCGGGTTCCAGGGCGGCGGCCGTCTTGGGGTCGGTCAGGACGTAGTCGGGGGCGACACAGGTCTGCCCCGCGTTGAGGAACTTGCCGCGCGCCAGCCGGTCCGCGACCACCGCGAGGTCGACGTCCCGGTCGACGAACGCCGGGGACTTGCCGCCGAGTTCGAGGGCGACCGGGGTGAGGTGCTCGGCGGCGGCGCGCAGGACGATCCGGCCGACCACGCCGTTGCCGGTGTAGAAGATGTGGTCGAAGCGTTCGGCGAGCAGGGCCGTGGTCTCCGGGACACCGCCCTCGACGACGGCGACGGCCTCGGTGTCGAGATAGGCCGGGAGCAGCCGGGCCAGTGCGGCCGAGGTCGCCGGGGCCAGCTCGCTGGGCTTGGCGACGACCGCGTTGCCTGCGGCGAGGGCGCCGGCCAGCGGGGCGAGCAGCAGCTGGGCGGGGTAGTTCCACGGGGCGATGACGAGGACGACGCCGAGCGGGTCGTACTGCGTCCAGGCGGTCGCGTCGCCGCCCAGGTGCGCCGGGACCGGGGCGGACTCGGGGCGCAGCCACTCCGCCAGGTGGTCGAGGCTGTGGTCGATCTCCCGGACGGTGAAGTCGATCTCCGTGCGGTAGGCCTCGCCGGCGCTCTTGCCCAGGTCCGCGTGGAGGGCGGCGGCCAGCTCGTCGCCGCGCTCCGTCAGCATGGCGCGCAGCCGGCGCAGCTGGCCGGTGCGCCACTCGACGGGCTTGGTGCGGCCGGTGCGGAAGGTGGCGCGCAGCCGGGCGACGACGTCGGCGGGCTGCTCGGGGGTGGACTGGTTCACGGATGCCTCGCTGGTGGTGCGTGCGGGCCTGGCGGCCCGGCTGGATGTCGATCACTCGGATGCATAGTGCAACCTTTCAGGGGCCGAAGTAAATTCCGCCACCACGGAACCACTCTCCGCCGCGCCCGGATCACCCTGCCGTGGACCCGCTCCTCAGGCCACGAGCTCGGCCCGCCGCCGCCGAAGGTACGCCTGTTCGGGCAGCCCGTCGGCGAGCCCGATGGCGGTGTCGTACTCCCGTACCGCCTCGTCGTCACGGCCGAGCCGGCGCAGCAGGTCGGCCCGGACGGCGTGCAGAACGTGATAGCGGTCGAGGTCGAGCGCGTCGACCAGGGCGAGGGCCTGGTCCGGCCCCTCGACCTCGGCCACCGCGACCGCCCGGTTCAGCGCCACGACCGGAGACCGGTCGACGGCCATGAGCTGGTCGTACAGCCGCAGGATCTGCCCCCAGTCGGTGTCCTCGGCGGTCGGTGCGTCACTGTGCACGGCGTTGATCGCGGCCTGGATCTGGTACGGCCCCGGCCGGTCGCGGCGCAGGCACCGCCGTACGAGTTCCTGCCCCTCCCCGATCAGCTCCCGGTCCCACAGCGCGCGGTCCTGGTCGGGCAGCGCCACCAGCTCGCCGTCCGCCGGCCGCCGGGCGGGCCGCCGGGCGTCGACCAGCAGCATCAGCGCGAGCAGCCCGGCGACCTCGGGCTCGTCCGGCATCAGCCCGTACAGCAGCCGCCCCAGACGTACGGCCTCCGCGCACAGCCCGGGATCACCGCCGTACCCCTCGTTGAAGATCAGGTAGACGACGGCCAGCACCCCGCTGAGCCGGTCGGGCAGGTCGGCGTCCTTCGGCACCCGGTAGGGGATGCCCGCGTCGCGGATCTTGGCCTTGGCGCGCACCAGGCGCTGGGCGAGGGTGGGCTCGGGCACCAGGAAGGCGCGGGCGATCTGGGCGGTGCTGAGCCCGCCGAGCAGGCGCAGGGTCAGGGCGACCCTGGCCTGCGGGGCGAGGGCGGGGTGGCAGCAGGTGAAGATCAGCCGGAGCCGTTCGTCGCGCACGGGGCCCTCCTCGGCCGGTGGGCCGGACGCGTACAGCCGGGCGGCCTCGGCCTGCCGGGCGTCCCGGGAGGATTCGCGGCGCAGTCGGTCGACCGCACGGTTTCGGGCCGTGGTGATGATCCACCCGGCCGGGCTCGGCGGCACCCCGCTCTCCGGCCATCGGTCCAGCGCCGTGGCGAAGGCGTCCTGGACCGCTTCCTCGGCGAGGTCGATGTCGCCGAGGAAGCGGACGAGAACCGAGACCGCGCGCCCGTACTCGGTACGGAAGGCCGCCTCGACGTCGGCGGCGTCCGCCATCAGAACCGGTCCACGAAGGGCCGCACCTCGATCGGCAGCCGAGTGGCCAGGGCGGCCTTGCGTCCCCACTCCAGGGCGGCGTCCAGGTCCGCCGCCCGGATCAGGCTGATCCCGCCGAGGTACTCCTTGCCCTCGGCATAGGGCCCGTCGGTGACCAGTACGTCGCCGTCCTTCGGGCGCAGCAGCGTGGCCGTCTCCGGGCCGTGCAGGCCGCCGGAGAAGACCCAGGCGCCGGCCGCGCGCAGCTCGTCGTTGAACACCTCGACATCGCGCATGATCGTGGCCATCTCGTCGGGCGGCGGCGGGGTGCCGTCGGCCGGCTGGACCACGCTGAGCAGGTAGTGCTTCATGACGTTCTCCTCGGTCGTCGTGGGGTGTGCTCGCCTTCTACACGAACGGCGGGCCCCCGGATCGACACCCCGCCCCGGACAGCCGAAAGAATCTTCTCCATGACCCTCTCCGCACATCCGCTCGTGATCCGCGCCCGGGAACTCGCCGACGGTCTCCTCTCCCCCGCCGCGGAGCGCGTCGACCAGGAGGGGGTGCCGGTGAGCCACATCGAGGCGATCAGGCGCTCGGGCCTGCTCGGCCTGAACGCGCCGGTGGCGTACGGCGGCTCGGCGGCGCCCGCGGCCGTGGTGCGGGAGACGGCGGAGATCCTGGCCGGGGCGTGCTGCTCGACCTGGTTCGTGCAGACCCAGCACCACACGCCGGTACTGACCCTGGCGAAGACCGAACTACCGGTGCGGGAACGCCTGTTGGGTCCGCTGGCGCGGGGCGGGCTGCTGTCCGGGGTGGCGTACGCGCATCTGCGGTCGTATCCGCGGGTTCCGGTGCGGGTCCAGCGGGAGGGGGACGGCTGGCGCTTCCACGGCACCGTCCCCTGGTACACCGGCTGGGGCCTGAACGACGTGATGCTGCTGGCCGGGGTGACCGAGGACGACGAGGCCCTGTTCGCCTTCGTCGAGGCGCGGGAGCAACCGGGGCTGCGCCCGTCGGAGCCGATGCGGCTGGCCGCGCTCACCGCGTCCCGGACGGTGTCCCTGGACCTGGACGGCCTGCGGGTGGCGGACGACGCGGTCGCGCTCCGGACGCCGTACGAGGAGTGGGCGGCGACGGACCGCCCGAAGTCCCGCAACGCCAACCCGGCCGTCTTCGGGATCACCGCGGCGGCCCTGGCCCTGCTGGACGAGGAGTACGCGGCTCCGCTGCGGGCCCGTACCGACGACCTGCGCCGCCGGGCCTACGCGCTCGCGGACCATCCGGTGCCGCGGGAGCACGCGCAGGAGCGGCTGGCGCTGCGGGCCGAGGCGTTCACGCTGATGCGTACGGCGACCACGGCGGCCGTGGTGTCGGGCGGCGGCCGGGCGATGTCCGTCACCGACCGCGCCCAGCGCCTGGCCCGGGAGGCCCTGTTCCTGCTGGTCCAGGGTCAGACCGCCGAATCGCGCACGGCCCATCTGGAGCGGCTCGCGGAGCGGTCCCGCTGAGACGGATCGGTTCCCGGGCCGCTCACGCGTATTCCACGGCCGCGTCCAGCAGCCAGTCCACCAGGTAACCGGCGAAGGAGGAGCGCACCAGCAGCCAGAACCCGGCCCGGCTCTCCTCGCGGGCGACCAGCACGACCTGGGTGCGGGCGAGCGTCGTCTGGGCGCAGCGGCCGGGGCCGAAGGCACGCGGGTGCAGGTCCAGCGCACAGCCGTGGGACAGCAGATCGCGGGCGCGGGGGCCGCCGACCAGCAGGGTGGTGCGCTGGGCGGAGACATCGGTGACGGCGGCCGGTTCGGCCCCGGCCGCCGAGCGGATCCGGCCCTCCAGTTCCCGCTCGGTGCCGGGCCGGCCCACCACCAGCCATTCGTCCGGGCCGAGCCACATCGCGGTCACCTCCCCCGTATGCGCCACGGTGTCGGGTTCCAGGGGCAGTGGGAGTCCCAGGGCCAGTCCGACCGCGTCCGCCGCCGGGCCCTTGGCGTCCAGGCGGACGTTCACCTGGGCCAGGAACGGGAGTTCGGCCAGCCGGATGGCCCCCCGGGAGGAGCGTGTCACGGCGGACAGCCGGTGCGCGGCGCCGGCCAGGGGGCTGCGCTGCGCTGCGATCGGGGCGGTGTCAGCCATCGCGGCGGGCTCCCTCGGGGTCGTAGAGGACGGGCCCGGCGACGGTCACCGGCAGCAGCCGGGCGCCGACGGGTGCGTAGAGACGTTCGCCGATGCGGTCCCGGCCGCCCTTGACCAGGGCCAGCGCGAAGGTCCGGCCGAGCGCCGCGCTGCGGTAGCTGGAGGTGACATGGCCGAGCATGGGGACGGGCGGGGCGGGCAGTTCGCTCTCGGCGACCAGGTGGGTGCCTTCCGGGAGGAGGGCGCCGAGGTCGTCCGTGAGCAGAGCCACGAGGTGTTTGCGGTCGGGGCGGGCGGTGTCGGCGCGGGCGTGGGAGCGCTTGCCGATGAAGTCGGGCTTCTTCCTGGACACCGCCCAGGCCATGCCGAGGTCCTGCGGGGTGACCGTGCCGTCGGTGTCCTGGCCGACGATCGGATAGCCCTTCTCGGCGCGCAGCACATGCATGGTCTCGGTGCCGTACGGGGTGATGCCGTACGGCGCGCCCGCCGCCTCCAGCGCCTCCCAGAGGGCGCGGGCCCGCCATGGCGACACGTTGATCTCGTAGGCGAGTTCGCCGGAGAAGCTGATCCGGCACACCCGGGCGTCGAGGCCGGCGACGGTGGTCTCCCGCCACGCCATGAACGGGAAGTCCTCGTTGGACACGGCCAGTTGGGGTGCGAGTGAGCCGAGGACCGCTCGGGACCTGGGGCCGACCAGGGCGACGGTGGCCCAGTGTTCGGTGACCGAGGTGCAGTGCACCCGCAGGTCGGGCCACTCGGTCTGCAGCCACTCCTCCATCCAGTCCAGGACAGCCGCCGCGTTGCCGGTCGTCGTGGTGACCAGGAACCGGTCCGGGGCCAGCCGGATGACCGTGCCGTCGTCGAAGACCATTCCGTCCAGGCGGCACATCACGCCGTAGCGGATCATGCCGACCTTCAGGGTACTGATCATGTTCGTGTAGAGCCGGTCCAGGAAGAGCGCGGCGTCCGGGCCCTGTACGTCGATCTTGCCGAGTGTGGAGGCGTCCATGAAGGCCACGCCCTCGCGGGCGGCCCGGCACTCGCGCTCCACGGCCGTCTCCCGGTCCTCGCCGTCCCGCGGGTAGTACCAGGGCCGCTTCCACTGGCCGACGTTCTCGAACAGCGCGCCGTGCTCGACGTGCCAGCCGTGCAGGGCGGTCGTGCGGACGGGGTCGTGCAGCGCGCCCCGGTCGCGGCCGGCGAGGGCGGCGAAGGAGACTGGGGTGTACGGCGGCCGGAAGGTGGGCAGTCCGAGCGCCGAGACGTCCACGCCGAGGAGTTCGGCGACGACCCCGCTCGCCAGCACTCCGCCGGTCTTGCCCTGGTCGTTGGCGGTACCGGCCGTGGTGTAGCGCTTGGTGTGCTCCACCGAGCGCAGGCCCGCGCCGGTCGCCCGGATCAGGTCGGCCACGGTGACGTCGCGCTGGAGGTCGACGAAGCGCGGGGCGCCGGTGGCGGTGGGGATCGTGAAGACCTGCATGGGCGGGGTGTACGGCTGGGCGGCGACAGCGGGGAGGGCTGGGGGCTCTGCGGTGTAGCCCTCGGCCTCGACCGCCCGGGCACCGGCCGCCGCGCCCTGGGCGAGGACCGCGGCGAGGTCGAACGCCCCGTTCGCGGCGCCCACGGCCACCACCGCCTGACGGCAGCCATCGGGGACGAACGTGCCGAGCGTCTCGTCGTGGCGGAGCCTGCCGCCCGCCTGGCTGAACAGGTGCGCGACGGGGTTCCAGCCGCCGGAGACGAGCAGCAGGTCGGCGGCGAACTGCTGCTGCTCGCCCGTTCCCTGGTACGGGGCGACCGTCACGGCGGTGAGCCGGGCGCCGCCCGCCGTGCCGGTGACCGCGTGTCCGGCCAGTACCTCAATACCGGCGCGGCGGGCGCGTTCGGCCCACTCCCCCGGCTCGGGCCGGGTGTCGGCGATCGCCGCGATGTCCACGCCGGCCGCCGCCAGGTCGAGTGCGGCGGCGTACGCGCTGTCGTTGGTGGTGAACACGACCGCGCGGTGGCCGGGCAGGACGCCGTACCGGTGGAGGTACGTGCGGGCCGAGGCGGCCAGCATCACGCCGGGGCGGTCGTTGTCGCCGAACGCGAGGGACCGCTCGTGGGCGCCGGTGGCGAGGACGACGTGCCGGGCGCGGATCCGCCAGACGCGTTCGCGGGAGACGTGTGCGGGGGCGTCGGCGCCGAGGTGGGCGGTGCGCCGTTCGACGGCGAGGAGGTGGTTGTCGTCGTAGTGGCCGAAGACGGTGGTGCGGCGCAGGACGCGGACCTCGGGGGCGGCTTCGAGGCGGGCGTGTGTCGCGGCCACCCAGTCGGGGTGCTCGCCGGTGCCGAGCAGGCTGCCGCCGGGTTCGGGCTGGTCGTCGGCGAGGATGACGCGGGCGCCGCTGGTGGCTGCGGCCGCTGCCGCCGCGAGGCCGGCCGGGCCGGCGCCGACGACCAGCAGGTCGCAGTGGGCGTGTACGGCGTCGTAGCGGGCGGGGTCGGGTTCGGTGGCGAGGCGTCCCTGGCCGGGGAGGCCGGTGGCCACCAGGCCGTCGTGGAGCTCGACGGTGGTGGCGGGGAGCATGGGTTCGGGGAAGGGGGCCTCGATCTGGACGACCGCGTTGGGTTCTTCGGGGCCGGCGGTGAAGATGCCCCGGGGGCGGCCGAGTCTGATGCTGGTGGCGGACCGGGTGACGCCGTTGGCGAGGAGGGCGGAAGCCAGGGTGTCGCCTTGGTAGCCCTGGTACTGGGTGCCGTCGAAGGTGAAGGTGAGGGGGGTGGTGCGGTCGATTCGGCCGCCGGTGGGGGTGCGGAGGGGGCCCGCGGCGGAGCCGCTGATGAATGCGGTGCCCCCGCCGCCCCTGCCCTTCCCGTCCTCCAGGGGCGCCGCGCCTTCGACGCCGCCGGGGGCTGCGCCCCCGGACCCCCCGTCGGCCTGAACGGCCTCGGCCTCGAACGCCGGACGGGCTGAGAGGGGAGCCGTCGGGCGCGGCTCGCCCGCCCGGTACACCGTCAGGATCTCGTTCGTCGACGTGTCCCGGACCGCGTTGAACCACCTCCGGCAGCCTGCCGCGTGGCTCCAGCGCTCCGCGAACGGCCCCTTCGGGTTGGCGCGGAAGAAGAGGTAGCGGGCCCACTCCTCGTCGGTGAGGGACGCGGGGGTCTCGGGGTAGGGGATGTGGGCCTGGCCGCCGTAGTGGAACTCGGACTCGTCGCGGGGCCCGCACCACGGGCAGGGGATGAGCAGCATGGTGGGGCTCCCTAGTGGGCCACCGCGGCCGCGCCGTGCTCGTCGACGAGCGCGCCGGTGGTGAAACGGTCGAGCGAGAAGGGGGCGTTGAGAGGGTGGGGGACGTCGTGGGCGATGGTGTGGGCGTAGACCCAGCCGACACCCGGGGTGGCCTTGAAACCGCCGGTGCCCCAGCCGCAGTTGAGGTAGAGGCCGGCCACCGGGGTGGGGCCGACGATGGGTGAGGCGTCGGGGCTGACGTCGACGATGCCGCCCCAGGTGCGCAGTACGTGGGCGCGGGCGAAGACCGGGAAGAGTTCGAGGGCCGCCGCCATCTGTTCCTCGATGATGTGGAACGCGCCGCGCTGGGTGAAGGAGTTGTACGCGTCGATGCCCGCGCCCATCACCAGCTCCCCCTTGTGCGCCTGGCTGACGTAGACGTGCACCGCGTTGGACATGACGACGGTGGGGTGCACCGGCTCCAGGAGTTCGGAGACGAGGGCCTGCAGGGGGTGGCTCTGGAGGGGGAGTTCGATGCCCGCCATGGCGGCGAGGACGGAGGTGTGGCCGGCCGCGCTCAGGGCCACCTTGCCGGCGGCGATCGGGCCGAGGGTGGTCTGGACGCCGACCACCTTGCCGGCCACCACGTCCACGCCGGTGACCTCGCAGTTCTGGATGATGTCGATGCCGGCCGCGTCCGCGGAACGGGCGAAGCCCCAGGCCACGTAGTCGTGCTTGGCGATGCCGGCGCGTGGCTGGTAGGTGCCGCCGAGGACCGGGTACCGCACCTCGGGCGAGGTGTTGACGATCGGGCAGACCTCTTTGACCTGCTCGGCGTCGAGCCACTCGGCGTCCACGCCGTTGAGGCGGTTGGCCTCGACCCGGCGGACGCTGTCGCGGACGTCCTGGAGGCTGTGGGCGAGGTTCAGCACGCCGCGCTGGGAGAAGAGGATCGGGTAGTCGAGTTCCTCCTCCAGGCCCTCCCAGAGTCTCAGCGCGTGTTCGTAGATGCCCGCGCTCTCGTCCCAGAGGTAGTTGGAGCGGATGATCGTGGTGTTGCGGGCCATGTTGCCGCCCGCCAGCCAGCCCTTCTCCAGGACCGCCACGTCGGTGATGCCGTGGTTCTTGGCCAGGTAGTGGGCGGTGGCGAGGCCGTGTCCGCCGCCGCCGACCACGATCACGTCGTACGAGCGCTTCGGCTCGGGGGTGCGCCAGAGGAAGTCCGGGTGGTCGGGGAGGTCGGCGCCTGGGGGTCCCCCCACGCCCGCAGGGCGTAGGGGGCGGGTGCGGGGGCTCATCGGACGTCTCCGTCGTCTCCGTCGTGCGAGAGGTGCGGGTAGAGCGGGTGCTCGGCGGCGAGGGCCTCGGTGCGGGCGCGCAGGGCGGACACGTCCGGGTCGGGCTGGAGGGCGAGGGCGATCACATCGGCCACCTCGGCGAAGTCCGTCTCGGTGAAGCCCCGAGTGGCCAGTGCGGGGGTGCCGATGCGCAGGCCGGAGGTGACCATGGGCGGGCGCGGGTCGAAGGGGACGGCGTTGCGGTTGACGGTGATGCCGATCGTATGGAGGAGGTCCTCGGCCTGCCGGCCGTCCAGGGGTGAGTTCCGGAGGTCGACGAGGACGAGGTGGACGTCCGTGCCGCCGGTCAGCACCCGCACTCCGGCCGCGGCGGCGTCGGGGCGGGTGAGGCGCTCGGCGAGGACGCGGGCGCCGGCCAGGGTGCGGGCCTGGCGTTCGGCGAACTCGGGTGTTGCCGCGACCTTGAAGGAGACGGCCTTCGCGGCGATGACATGCTCCAGCGGACCGCCCTGCATGCCGGGGAACACCGCCGAGTTGATCTTCTTGGCAAGGTCGGCGTCGTTGGTGAGGATGACCCCGCCGCGCGGTCCGCCGAGGGTCTTGTGCGTGGTCGTGGTCACCACGTGGGCGTGCGGGACGGGGCTGGGGTGCAGTCCGGCCGCCACCAGGCCGGCGAAGTGCGCCATGTCGACCATGAGGAGGGCACCGACCTCGTCCGCGATCCGCCGGAAGGCCGCGAAGTCCAGCTGCCTCGGGTACGCCGACCAGCCCGCGATGATCATCTTCGGGCGGTGTTCCTTGGCGAGCCGCGCCACCTCTTCCAGGTCCACGAGGTTGTCCGCCTCGCAGACGTGGTACGGCACTACGTCGAGCATCTTGCCGCTGTAGTTGAGGCGCATGCCGTGGGTGAGATGGCCGCCGTGCGCCAGGTCGAGGCCGAGGACGGTGTCGCCGGGCTTGAGCAGGGCGAAGAAGACGGCGGTGTTGGCCTGGGCGCCGGAGTGCGGCTGCACGTTGGCGTAGCCCGCGCCGAAGAGCGACTTGACGCGTTCGATCGCCAACCGCTCGGTGACGTCGACGTGTTCGCAGCCGCCGTAGTAGCGGCGGCCGGGGTAGCCCTCGGCGTACTTGTTGGTGGCGACCGACCCCTGCGCCTCCATCACGGCGGTGGGCGCGAAGTTCTCGGAGGCGATCATCTCCAGGGTGGACTGCTGGCGGTGCAACTCGGCGCGGAGAGCGGCGTGGACCTCGGGGTCGAGCTCGGCCAGGGGCGTGTTCAGCGCGTTCATGCGGGGTTCGCGATCCTTTCGACGGCCTCAGCGCCCCGAAGGGGCGCGGGGAACTGCGCGACCAGCCACGAAGCACCCGCAGCCGACCGACGACACATCGCGGCACTCCTCTCCGGTCCCTCACCCACGGAGCCGGCTCATCCCCGGGTCGAACAACGGCTCCTCGGCCACCACCGCCGCCACGCGCTGGTCGAAGTACCCGATCTGGACGCCGGTTCCGGGCACCGCCAGCTCCGTCGGCAGCCACGCGTACGCGATCCCCTTGCCGATCGTGTAGCCGTAGGCCGCGCTGGTCACGTAACCGACCGCGCGCTCACCGTCGTACACCGGCTCCTTGCCCATGACGACGGCCTGTGGGTCGTCGATGGTGAGGCAGCTCAGCCGGCGCCGCACGTCCGTCCGGCGCCGCTCCAGCGCGGCCTTGCCGACGAAGTCGTCCTTGTCGAGCTTGACGGCGAAGCCGACGCCGGCCTCGTAGGGGTCGTGCTCGTAGGTCATGTCGGTGCCGAAGGAGCGGTAACCCTTCTCCAGACGGAGGCTGTTGAAGGCACCGCGGCCGGCGATGATCCCGCCGAGCGGCTCGGCCGCCCGCCACAGGGTGTCCCAGAGCTTCTGGCCCTGGTCGGCGGTGGTGTACAGCTCCCAGCCGAGTTCGCCGACGTAGGACAGCCGCATCGCGGTGACCGGCACCGAGCCGATGTAGGCGCGCTTGGCGCGGAAGTACTTGAGGCCCCCGTTGGAGAAGTCCTCGTCGGTGAGGGGCTGGAGGACCTCGCGTGCAAGGGGGCCCCACAGGCCGACGCAGCAGGTGCCGGGGGTGATGTCGCGGACCTGGACCCGTCCGTCGGCGGGCAGGTGGCGGGTGAACCAGTCGAGGTCCAGGTTGCCGTTGGCGCCGACCTGGAAGAGGTCGCGGGCGAGGCGGGCCACGGTGATGTCGCTGCGGATGCCCCCGTCGTGGTCCAGGAGCAGGGTGTACGTGACCGAGCCGACGGACTTGGCGACCTTGCCGGTGACCAGGCCCTCAAGGAAGTCGGCGGCACCGGGACCGGTGACCTCCAGGCGCTTGAGGGCGGTCATGTCGTACATCGCGACGGTCTCGCGGGTGACCTGGGCCTCGGCGCCGACGATCGGCGACCAGTAGCGGGCGGCCCAGTCGTTGGGGGTGGCGACAGAACGGCCTTGGACCAGGGGGGCGTTGGCCTCGTACCACTGGGGGCGCTCCCAGCCGTTCGCCTCCAGGAAGAACGCGCCGTGTTCCTGCTGGCGGGCGTGGAAGGGGCTGGTGCGGATCGGGCGCGGCTTTCCGCTCGGCTGGAGGGGGTGGAGGATGTCGTAGACCTCGGCGAAGTTCTGGCAGTCGCGGGCCAGGACGTACTCCGGGGCGAGTTGGTGCGGCTCGAAGCGGTTGACGTCGCACTCGTGCAGGTCGAAGGACGAGCAGTGGCCGTCCACCAGCCATTCGGCGACCGCGCGGCCGACGCCCGCGGAGTGGGTGACCCAGACGGCCTCGGCGACCCAGAAGCCCTTGACGTCCGGGGACTCGCCGAGCAGCGGGTAGCCGTCGGTGGTGAAGGAGAACAGGCCGTTGATGCCCTCCTCGACCTTGGCCTCGCGGGTCGCGGGGAGCAGCGAACGGGTCTCGGTCCAGGCGTCCTCGAAGTCCTCCTCGGTGAACTTCAGGACGGAGGGCATCGGTTCGGCCTCGTCGAAGGAGAGGATGTCGTCCGCGGAGACGGGCATGGGACGGTGGCCGTAGGAGCCGATGCCGAGGCCGTCGAAGCGGTCGCGGTAGTAGAGGTCGGCGTCCTGGTGGCGCAGGATCGGGCGGACGGCCTCCTCGGTCTGGCCGGCGAGGGCGGGGACCGGGCCGGTCCAGGCGAGTTGGTGGGCGAGCGGGGTGAGCGGCAGGTTCATGCCGACCATGCGGGCGATCTTCGGGCCCCAGATGCCGGCGCAGCAGACCACGATGTCGGCGGGGAGTTCGCCCTGGTCGGTCAGAACGCCGGTGACGCGGCCCTCGCTCTGCTGGACGTCGAGGACCTCGTGGCGGGCGAGGAAGCGGACGCCGCGCTCGGTGGCCCGGCGGATCTGGGCCTCGACGGCGAGGACGGCCTTGGCGAGGCCGTCGGTGGGAACGAAGAGGCCGCCGAGGATCCGGTCACCGTTCACCAGTGGGTGGCGCCGCACGCACTCGTCGGCGCTCAACAGGTGTGCCTCGACGCCCCAGGCGGTGATCCAGCCGTGGCGGCGGTGGAGTTCGGCCAGGCGCTCGGGGGTCGTGGCCACTTCGAGGCCGCCGACCTGGAGGAAGCAGCGCTCGCCGTCGACGTCGAGGGAGCAGAACTTCTCGACGGTGTAGCGGGCCAGCTCCGTCATGGTCTTCGACGGGTTGGTCTGGAAGACCAGGCCGGGGGCGTGCGAGGAGGAGCCCCCGGTGGCCGGGAGGGGGCCCTGGTCGACCACGGTCACCTCGGTCCAGCCGCGTGCGGAGATCTCGTCCGCGAGGGCGGCTCCCACGACGCCCGCTCCGATGATGACCACTCGGGGTCCCGCCATCGCCCAACCTCCGAACTTGAGACCGGTGCAGTTGCTTTGTACGCAACGTGATTCAGGCTGCGCAACTCAATGTGCCCGTCGTCGAGGAGGGGTGTCAAGGGGCCCGGTGACGTCGGGAAACGACGGAGGGGCAGGGGGCAAAGGGCAACGCCCGGCGGGCGGTGCGCACAGCTGCGCACCGCCCGCCGGGCGTACTGGACCGGCCTTTTCGCGCGTCAGCTACTTCAGCCAGGCCTCGACCTTGTCGCGGTTGGCGTCGACCCACTTCTTGGCCGCCGCGTCGTCGGACATCTTGTCCACCGCGATGTACTTGGCCACGGTGTTCTGGTCGTCGTTGGTCCAGTTGAACTTCTTCACCAGGTCGTACGCCGGGCTTCCCGACTTGGCGAAACTCGCGCTGACGATCTTGTCCAGGTCGTAGACGGGGTAGTCGCAGGCGACCTTCGCCGCGTCGGCGTCACAGCCCGTCGTGTATTTGGGCAGGTCCACCTTCACCAGCGGCACCTCGGAGAGGAACCACTGCGGTTCGTAGAAGTAGCCGATGAGCCACTGCTTGTTCTTCTCGGCCGTCCGGAAGGCCTGGATGAGCGCGGTCTCGCTGCCCGCGTACACCACCTTGAAGTCCAGCTTCAGGTTCGTCACCAGGGCGGCGTCGTTGGTGACGTACGACGGGTCGCCGTCGAGCAGTTGGCCCTTGCCGCCCGACTCGGACGTCTTGAACTGGGCGGCGTACTTGTCGAGGTTCTGCCACTTCGTGATGTCCGGGTGCGCCTTGGCGAGCCACGGCGGGACGTACCAGCCGATGATCCCCTTGTTGCCGGTCGAGCCGGCCTCGACGGCCGTCTTCTGCCCGGTGATGTACTTCTTCTTCAGATCGTCGTGGCCCCAGTTCTCCAGGACGGCGTCGACCTCGCCGGTGCCGAAGCCCTGCCAGGCGATCTCCTCCTTGAGGTCCTTCTTCTCCACCGTGCAGCCGAGGTCGTGTTCCGCGACGTACGCGACGACCGCCGCGTCCGCCTCGTACCCCACCCACGGGTTGACGGCCAGGTTGAAGGTGCCGCACTTGCCGCCCGAGGACTTCGAGCCGGCCGAGGTGTCCTCGCCGACCTTCGCGCCGCCGCAGGCCGTGAGGGTGAGGCCGAGGACGGCCAGGCCGGCCGCGCCTATGCGCCAGTGTTGTGCCATGGTGTCGGTGCTCCTTATGCCCGGGTGCGTCGCGCCGCAGCCTGAGTGATCCGGTCGAACATGACTCCGAGCAGGACGATGGCGAGCCCCGCCGCCAACCCCTTGCCGTACAACTCGCCCTGCGAGAAACCGGCCACGACGTCGTAGCCGAGGGCGCCCGCGCCTACCAGGCCGCCCACCACAACCATCGACAGCACGTAGATCAGGCCCTGGTTGGTCGCGAGGGTGAGGGCGCCGCGTGCCATCGGCAGCTGGACCTTGGTGATGATCTGCCAGGTGTTGCACCCGGCCGAGGTGGCCGCCTCCACGGTGGACTCGGGCACGTTCCGCACCCCGTCCGCGATGATCTTGATCGCGACGGGTGCCGCGTAGACGACGGCCGCGACGATCGCCGTGAAGCGGGTGGCGCCGAACAGCGCCAGGAACGGCACGAGGTAGACGAAGGGCGGCATGACCTGGGCGGCGTCCAGGGCGGGCCGGATCAACCGGTCCGCCGGCGCGCTGCGGCCCATCCACACGCCGACGACGGCGCCGAGCAGCATCACCAGCACGGTGGCCACGGCGGTCGAGGCGAGGGTGGTCATGCTGTCCGACCACAGGCCCGTACCGACCAGCAGTCCGACGCACACGGCGGCCGTCAGTCCGGCCCGCCAGCCGCCGAGGACCGCGCCGAGCGCGACCAGGGTGGCGCCGACGAGCCACCACGGGGAGTCGGTGAGCAGCGTCTGGAACGGGTTGAGCAGGCCGTTGGTGAGGGCGTCCCGCAGCGCGTTGGTCAGACCGGAGAGATGGTCCTGGAGCCAGGTGGTCGCGGTGTCGGCGGCA
Source organism: Streptomyces sp. NPDC048417 (assembly GCF_040651615.1). Lineage (NCBI taxonomy): Bacteria > Bacillati > Actinomycetota > Actinomycetes > Kitasatosporales > Streptomycetaceae > Streptomyces > Streptomyces sp. NPDC048417. Next base: position 110,847 of record NZ_JBEZKI010000034.1, read on the forward strand.
CTCGCGATGTGGGTGCCGACGGCGCCGTCGCCGGGGAACTCGGCCGCCCAGACGTAGGTGTGGGAGAGGTAGACCAGGACGGCGGCCGCGATGCCGCCGGCCGCCAGCAGCGGGCGGCGCCACTTGAGGAACGGGCCACCGGCGCGGCGGACTTCGGTGCGGGCGGCCGCCGCCGTGGTGACCCGGTCGAGCACGATGGCCATGACGACGATGGCGAGTCCGGCGTTGAAGGCGGTGCCGACGTCGAGGGACTGCAGGGCCTGGACGACGGTCTTGCCGAGGCCGGGCGCGTCGATCAGGGCGGCGATGGTGACCATGGCCAGGGCGGCCATGATGGTCTGGTTGACGCCCATGACCACCGTGCGCCGGGACATCGGCAGCAGCACCTTCAGCAGTTGCTGCGTCCGTGTCGCGCCGAGCGAGTCGGCCGCCTCGACGGTGGTCCGGGGCACCGAGCGGATGGCGTGCGCGGTGATACGGATGGCGGGCGGTGCCGCGTAGATCACCGTGGTGATCACCGCGGAGGCCCCGCCGATGAGGAAGATCAGGGTCAGTGGGGCGAGGTAGACGAAGGTCGGCATCGTCTGCATGAAGTCCAGGAAGGGCGTCATGATCCGGTTGAACCGGTCGGAGAGTCCGGCCCAGACGCCCAGCGGGATGCCGATGAGCAGGGCCACCAGGACCGCCGACAGGGTCAGCGCCAGGGTGTCCATGCTCTCCTGCCACAGGCCCTGGAGCCCGAAGAAGGTGAAGCCGGCCGCGGCCAGCAGCGCGACCCGCCAGTTGCCCACGGCCCAGGACACGTACCCGGCGAGTCCGACGACGCCGAGCCAGCCGATCTGCGGGACCGGGCGGGAGCCGGTGGGCTGGGAGATCAGCGACTGGACGAAGGTCACCAGGTTGTCGATGACCAGCCGGATCTCGTTGAAGAAGTACAGGAAGACCGGGTTGGAGTTGCGGTTGGCGCCGATGCTGTCGTTGACGTCGTTCAGCCAACGGTGCAGTCCGGTGAGGTCGGCGGCGGCCAGGGTGAGCGTCTGCCGGCCGCGCAGCACGGTGAAGAGCACCAGCCAGACGACCAGGATGGCCGCCACCACCATGGGGCGGCTGACCCTGTGGCGCAGGGCGGCGACGGGGACAGTCGCGTCGGCGACGGCGGCCATCAGGCGCCGCCTTCCTGTCCGGCGACGGCGGCTCCGGCACGGGCTGCTCCGACACCGGCCGCTCCGGCACCACTTGCTCCGGCGCCGCTTGCTCCGGCGCCGCCTTCCTGTCCCGCGACGACGGCGAGGATCTCCTCGTCGCCGACGATGCCGAGCAGTTTTCCGTGCTCGACGACCTTGACCGGTTTCTCGGCCGCGAGCACCGCCCGGGTGGCCTCGCGGACCACCACCTCCGGGCCCAACTCGGGTCCGTCCAGGGCATCTTCGGGGGTGGCGGGCCGCATGATCCAGCGCAGGGTGAGGACGTCGCCGCGCGGTACGTCCTTGACGAAGTCCCGTACGTAGTCGTCCGCCGGGGCGCCGACGAGTTCGTCGCCGGTGCCGCACTGGACCATTCTGCCGTCGCGCATGATCAGGATGCGGTCGCCGAGTTTCAGCGCCTCGGAGAGGTCGTGGGTGATGAACACCATGGTCTTGCCGACCTCGTGGTGCAGGCGGATGACCTCGCTCTGCATGTCACGGCGGATCAACGGGTCGAGCGCGGAGAACGGTTCGTCGAAGAAGAGGACGTCGGGGTCGCCGGCCAGGGCACGCGCGAGGCCGACGCGCTGCTGCATACCGCCGGAGAGCTGGTCGGGGTAGGAGTTCTCGTATCCGGCGAGGCCCACCAGTTCGACGACCTCCATGGCCTTCCTGGTCCGTTCGGCCCGGCCCATGCCCCGGATCTCCAGGCCGAACGCCACATTCTCGACGACCTTGCGGTGCGGCAGCAGACCGAAGTGCTGGAAGACCATGGAGAACTTGCTGCGCCGCAGCTCCCGCAGCCGCCGCGCGTCGGCGCCCCGGATGTCCTCGCCCTCGAAGACGACCTCGCCGGCGGTGGGTTCGATCAGCCGGGTCAGACATCGCACCAGGGTGGACTTGCCGGACCCGGACAGGCCCATGACGACGAAGACCTCGCCGGGCGACACCTCGAAGTTCAGGTCCCGTACGGCGGCGGTGCAGCCGGTGCGGTCCATCAGTTCGCGGCGGGTGAGCCCGCACAACTCCTCGGAGCCCGGCACCTGGTCGGCCTTCGGCCCGAACACCTTCCACAGCCGGCGCACGGAGATGACCGGGGTGCGGTCCTCGGGGTCCTGGGACGTGTCGCGCCGCTGCGACACCTCGGTCTGGGCTGGGGTCATGATCGGCCTCTCTTCGGCGTCAGCCGCGGAACCAGTGCTGCGGCCGGGGTTGGATGTTCTGCCAGACGTGCTTGGGCTCTCGGTACTCGTCCAGGCCGGTCGGTCCCAGCTCGCGGCCCACGCCCGAGTGCCCGAAGCCACCCCATTCCGCTTGCGGCACGTAGGGGTGGTAGTCGTTGATCCACACGGTGCCGTGGCGCAGCCTGCGGGCGACCCGTTGCGCCTTGCCCGCGTCCTGCGTCCAGACGGCTCCGGCGAGGCCGTACTCCGTGTCGTTGGCGATGCGGACGGCGTCGTCCTCGTCCTGGAAGCGCTCCACGGTGAGCACGGGTCCGAAGGACTCCTCGTGCACCACCCGCATGTCCTGCCGGCACTCGTCGAGGACGGTCGGCGGATAGTAGAAGCCGTTCGCCAGCGCGGGGTCGTCGGGGCGTACGCCGCCGCAGCGCAGTACGGCGCCCTCGGCGAGGCCCGCGGCGACATACGCCTCGACCTTCTCGCGGTGCTGTGCGGAGATCAGCGCCCCGGTCTCGGCCTCGGGGTCGAAGGGGCCGCCCAGGCGGATGAGTCGGGCGCGACGCACGACCTCGTCGACGAAGGCGTCGTGGATCGGGTCCTCGACGATCAGCCGGGCGCCGGCCGAGCAGACCTGCCCGGAGTGCAGGAAGACGGCGGTGAGCGCGAAGTCGACGGCGGTGGCGAAGTCGGCGTCGGCGAAGACGACGTTGGGGTTCTTGCCGCCGAGTTCGAGGGCGACCTTCTTCACCGTGGCGGCCGCGGTGGCCATCAGGCGCCGGCCGGTGTGCAGGCCGCCGGTGAAGGACACCATGTCGACGGCCGGGTGCTCGGCGAGCGGCGCGCCCGCCTCGGGGCCGGCGCCCAGCACCAGGTTGGCGGCGCCGGCCGGCAGGCCCGCCTCCTCAAGGGCCTTCATCAGCAGGACCGAGGTGGAGGGGGTGAGTTCACTGGGCTTGAGGACGACGGTGTTGCCCGCGAGAAGAGCGGGTGCGACCTTCCAAGAGGCCTGCAACAGGGGGTAGTTCCAGGGGGTGATCAGTCCGCAGACGCCGATGGGTTCGTAGGTGACCCGGCTGAGCGCGTCGTCGCGGCCGGTGTCGATCACCCGTCCGGCGCTGGTGCCGGCGATGCCTCCGTAGTAGCGGAAGCAGGAGACGACGTCGGCGATGTCGTACTCGCTCTCCACCAGGCGTTTGCCGGTGTCGAGGGACTCGGCGCGGGCGAACTCCTTGGCGTCGCGCTCGATGATGCCGGCGGTGCGCAGCAGCAGCGCGCCGCGCTCCCGCTCGGGGGTGTGCGGCCAGGGGCCGTCGTCGAAGGCGCGCCGGGCCGCGGTGATCGCGGCCTCGGTGTCGGGGCGGGTCGCCTCCGAGACCGTGGCGACGAGGGTGCCGTCCGCCGGACAGCGGATCTCGCGCCGGCCGCCGGCCACCGCCGCGCGCCATTCACCATCCACGTACAGATCTGCCACGGTCGCGCCCTTCGAGCCCGAATTCGTTGCGCATTGTGCATTGGATTGCTTTTGGTGGAACACCCTGACGAACGGACCGACCGCCGTCAAGAGGTCCGGGGAGAGTGCGCTACCGGGCCTGCTTCCGAGCGTCGCGGTGCCGGTGGTAGACGGCCTTCGACGCCGGCAGCGGTTCCTTGCCGAGGATGAGGTCGGCGGCCTTCTCGGCGATCATCATCACCGGGGCGTAGATGTTGCCGTTGGTGACGTACGGCATCACCGAGGCGTCCACCACGCGCAGTCCGTCCACTCCGTGCACCCGCAGGGTCAGCGGGTCGACGACGGACATCGCGTCCGTGCCCATCTTGCAGGTGCAGGACGGGTGCAGGGCGGTCTCGCCGTCCTTGGCGACCCAGGCGAGGATCTCCTCGTCCGTCGCCACGGACGGGCCGGGCGAGATCTCCCCGTCGTTGTAGGGGGCGAGCGCGGGCTGGTTGAGCAGCTCGCGGGCCACCCGGACCGCCTCTACCCACTCGCGGCGATCCTGTTCGGTGGAGAGGTAGTTGAAGCGCAGCGCCGGGTGTTCGCGCGGGTCCCTGCTCCGGATCTTCACCGAGCCGAGGGCGTCGGAGTACATGGGCCCGACATGGACCTGGTAGCCGTGGCCGCCGGCGGGCACGGAGCCGTCGTAGCGGACCGCGACGGGCAGGAAGTGGAACATCAGGTTGGGGTAGTCCACGTCCTCGTTGCTGCGGCAGAAGCCGCCGGCCTCGAAGTGGTTGGTCGCGGCCGGCCCCCTGCGGAACAGCCACTGCAGGCCGATGAAGGGGGCCCGCCACTTCGCCAGGTACGGCTGTACGGAGACGGGCTGTTTGCAGGCGTACTGGATGTACACCTCCAGGTGGTCCTGGAGGTTCTCGCCGACGCCCGGCAGGTCGTGGACGACGTCGACACCGAGGGCCCGCAGTTCCTCGGCGTTGCCGACGCCGGAAAGCTGGAGCAGCTGCGGGGAGTTGATCGCGCCGCCGCACAGGATGACCTCGGCGGCCCGGACCTGCCGGAGGGCGCCCTTGCCCTGCTGGTACTCGACACCGACGGCCTTCTTCCCCTCGAAGAGGACGCGGGTGACGAGGGCGCGGGTCCTCACGGTGAGGTTGGGGCGTTTCCTGGCGGGCTTGAGGTACGCCTTGGACGCGGACAGGCGCCGGCCGCGGTGCACGTTGCGGTCGAACTTGGCGAAGCCCTCCTGCCGGTAGCCGTTGACGTCGTCGGTGGGTGCGTAGCCCGCCTCCTCGGTGGCCTTGAGGAAGGCGGCGAAGAGCGGGCCTTCGGCGGGGCCGCGTTCCAGCACGAGCGGTCCGTCATGGCCGCGGAACTCGTCGTCGGGGTCGGCGGCCAGGCAGTTCTCCATCCGGCGGAAGTACGGCAGGCAGTGGGCGTAGTCCCAGGTCTCCATGCCCGGGTCGGCGGCCCAACGCTCGTAGTCCATGGGGTTGCCGCGCTGGAAGATCATGCCGTTGATGCTGCTGGAGCCGCCCAGCACCTTGCCGCGGGCGTGGTAGACACGGCGGCCGCCCATGTGGGACTCCGGCTCGGACTCGTACTTCCAGTCGTAGAAACGGCTTCCGATGGGGTACGTCAACGCCGCGGGCATATGGATGAACACGTCCCACGGGTAGTCCGGACGGCCCGCCTCCAGCACCAGCACCCGGTTGCCCGGGTCGGCCGAGAGCCGGTTCGCCAGTGCGCTGCCGGCCGATCCGCCGCCGACGATGACGAAGTCGTACTGCAAGGGAGCCATGGTGCCTCGTCTCGCTCGCGCCGTCGATGTGCGCGGCATGCTAGTACGGGTATCGCTATGCGCACCAGGTTGCGAACAACGCAACTTGTAAGATCTTTGTTCACACCACGTTTCTTGGGCGCTGTTGTTTACTCCGCGTATAGTTTCGTTATGAGCAACTACAGCCCGGACACAGAAACGAACGGCTCATCCTCCGGCGGCGTGCAGTCCGTCGACCGCGCCATCAGCGTCCTGGAGATCCTCGCCCAGCGCGGCGAGGCGGGCGTGAGCGAGGTGGCCGCCGAGATCGAGGTACACAAGTCGACCGCGTTCCGCCTGCTCGGCGCCCTGGAGGCACGCGGGCTGGTGGAGCAGGCGGGCGAACGGGGCAAGTACGCGCTCGGGTTCGGCATCGTGCGTCTGGCGGGCGCCGTCACCGGGCGTATCGACGTCACCCAGCAGGGCCGTCAGGTCTGCGAACGGCTGGCCGAGGAGATCGGCGAGACGGTCAACATCGCGGTGATGCAGGAGCACTTCGCGATCAACCTCTATCAGGTGCGCGGTACGGCCGCCGTCACCGCGCACAACTGGGTCGGCCAGCTGACCCCGTTGCACGCCACCTCCAGCGGCAAGATCATGCTGGCCCATCTGCCGGCGAAGGAACGGGCCGCGCTGATCTCGGACGGGGGCCTGAAGAAGCTCACCCCGCACACCATCTCCACCAAGGCGAAGCTGGAGAAGAACCTCGGCGAAGCCCGGGAGCGCGGTTACGCCTGGACGCTGGAGGAGCTGGAGATCGGGCTGCACGCCATGGCCGCGCCGATCCGGGACCGGGAGGGCAAGGTCATCGCGTCGATCAGCGCCTCCGGGCCGTCCTACCGGTTCACCGAGGAGCGCCTGCACGAACTGGCTCCGGTGCTGGTCAAGGGCGCCGCCGAGATCAGCCACCGGATGGGGTTCCTGGGCTGAGCGCCCCGAGTGCGACCGCCGTACGGCCCGCGTCCGCGTTCCGCGCGGGCCACGGGCGCTCCGTGTCTGTCAGTCCTGTCAGTCCCGTCACTCCGGCCGCCGGGTGCCGAGCCGCTCGTGGATCCAGTCGTGGAAGGCGCCGATGTGGTGCTCGCTGGGCACCAGCACACCACCCTTGGCGTACAGCCGTGAGCTCATCCCGGGCTGGGTGCGTTCGCAGGCGTCGAAGTCCTGTCGGTTGACCCGGTCGAAGAGCTCCACGGACCGGCTGACGTCCTTGCCGCTCTCCACGACGTGCGGAAGGTAGAGCCAGTCGCACTCGACGACCGTCCGGTCGACGGCCACCGGGTACATCCGATGGAAGATCACATGGTCGGGCACGAGGTTGATGAACACCTGCGGCTTCACCGTGATCGCGTAGTACCGCCGGTCCTGGTCGGCGGCGACCGAGGGGATGCGGTCCAGCCCCTCGGAACCGTCGACGGTGAAGCCCTGGACGTCCGCGCCGAACTCCGCGCCGTGGCCCACGTAGTACTGCGCCGCGTAACCGTCGGCGAACTCGGGCAGCACCTCGGTGAGTTCGGGGTGGATGGTGGCGCAGTGGTAGCACTCCATGAAGTTCTCGATGATGAGCTTCCAGTTCGCCCGCACGTCGTAGACGATCCGCCGGCCCACCGACAGGTGGTCGATGCCGTAGCGCTCGATCGACGCGGTGTCGCCCAGCCGCTCGACGACGGCCCCCAGCACGTCCTCCTCGAAGGAGGGCGGGTCCTTTGCCAGGCACACCCACACATAGCCCAGCCATTCCCGCACGGCCACGCCCACCAGGCCGTACTCGGTACGGCCGACGTCGGGCATCTTGGTGAGGTTGGGTGCCGCGACCAGCCTGCCGTCCAGGTCGTAGGTCCAGGCGTGGTACGGGCACTGGAAGGCGCGCCTGACCTCGCCGGTGTCCTCGGTGCACAGCCTGGCCCCGCGGTGCCGGCAGACGTTGAAGTAGGCCCGGACCGAACGGTCCCGGGCCCGGGTGACGAGGATGCTCTCGCGGCCCACGTCGACCGTGCGGAACGCGCCGGGCTTCGGCAGGTCCGCCGCGCGGGCGACGCAGAACCACATCGTCTCGAAGATGCGTTCCTGTTCCTGGGCGAAGATGCCGGGATCCGTGTAGGCGGAACCGGGGAGGGTGGCGATCAGGCTGTCCGGCAGGCTGGTCGAGGTCACGGTGCACTCCTCGGAGAACGTCGTGGATCGATGGGGACGGCGCGGGCGCCGGGTCAGGACGCGGTGGTGCCGAACTGCTTGCGCAGGCGGGTGAAGAGCCGCGGCTGGTTCATCCCGAGCACGGCGACCGGCCGGCCCGCGCGCCGGTAGACGGCGAGGAAGCTGCGGTCGTCGGTCGAGCCCTCCTCGACCGTCACGTCGTCGGCCCCGGCGGCGTGCCCGACGAACTGGATCTTCACGCCGTACTGGTCGGACCAGAAGTACGGGGGCCTGGGGACGCCCGGTTCCGTCGCCCCGTAGGCGAGGAGCGCGGCGACGGCGGCGGCCGGCCGTTCCAGTGCGCCGGTCCAGTGCTCGACCCTGCGATGGCAGCCGGCGCCCGGGTCGTACCAGCTGGCGCAGTCGCCGACGGCGACCACCCCGGCCACACTGGTACGCCCGTCGGCGCCGCACTTCACACCGTTGTCGAGCGCGACGCCGGAGCCCTCCAGCCACTCGACGCAGGGCCGCGCCCCCACGCCGACGACCACGGTGTCGGCGGGCACACTGCGGCCGTCCTCCAGGAGTACGGCCGCCACCTGGCGCTCGCCGCTCAGCCCCTTGACCCCGACCCCGCACAACAGCCGTACGCCGTGGTCGGCGTGGAGGGCGGAGACGACGGCGCCCATGGCCGGGCCGAGCGGTCCGGCCAGCGGGGTCGGCGCCGCCTCGACCACCGTGACGTCGAGCCCGAGGGCGTACGCCGTGGAGGCGACCTCGGCGCCGACGAACCCTCCGCCGATCACCACCAGGCGGCCGCCCCGGGCGAGGTCGTCCCGCAGGGCGCGGGCGTCGTCGAGGGTACGCAGCACATGGACCCCGGCGAGACCCTCGGTGCCGGGCAGGGTGCGGGCGGCGGCGCCGGTCGCGACGACCACGCCGTCGGCGCGGACCTCCCGGCCGTCGGCGAGCCGGATCGCCCGCCCGGCGCGGTCCAGCCCGGTGGCGCGCGTCCCGAGCAGCCACTCCGCACGGAGTTCCTCGTCGTCCCGCTCCAGCGCCAGGTCCGCCTCGCCGAGGGTGCCGGCCAGGAACTCCTTGGACAACGGCGGCCTGTCGTAGGGGCGATGGGGCTCGTCGCCGATGACGACCAGCCGGCCGTCGTACCCCCGCTGCCGCAGCGAGCGCGCGGCCGACAGTCCGGCCAGCGAGGCGCCCACCACGGCGACCGTCCTCACGCCGCGCCCCCGGCGAGCCGGGCGACGACGCACGGCGGCAGGTTGGGGGCGTCGGCGGAGAGCCGGACGTAGACGGTGCCGTCCTCGATGACGACCTCGTGGGTGCGGACCGGGCGCTTGGCCGGGGGTGCGTCCACGGCGCCGGTCCGCAGGTCGAACTTGGAGGCGTGCAGGGGGCATTCGACCTCGCGGCCCTCCAGCCAGCCGTCGGCGAGCGAGGCGTCCTGGTGGGTGCACGTGTCGTCGATGGCGAAGAGCTCGCCGTCCTCGGTGTGGAACACCGAGACGGGCGGGTCGATATCGAGCCGGTGGGCCTCGCCTCGCGGGAGATCCGTGAGACGGCACGCGGGAATCATCATGACACCTCGGTGCGTATAGCGAAACGGAGTGCGGCGAGCGCAACGTGAGTCAGTCTGAGGGCGCCTCCGAAGCGTTGTCAAGGCGTTCTCTCGCCGGTCTGCGCAGGCCGCGGCGGCGGCTCCCGGGCCTGCCGAAGTGCCCTTGAGAGCAAGGGGGAACAGGGGGAACGGGCGTCCCTCGAGTGCGACGACGCGGGGCGGTCAGCAACCGCGGTCGATGCGCTCCTGGCTCGTCACCGGACCACCACCGGGCCCAGGACGTCACCGTGGCGCGTCCTTTCGAAGGCCTTCCCGACCTCGTCGCGCGCGATGGTCCCGGTGCCGAAGGCGTCCAGGGGCGGCAACTCCAGCCTCATCTCCGGGTGGCGACGCAGACCAGCACCACGGTCCCGGCGACATCACGGGCGTAGCAGTCCTGCCCGTAGCTCTCCGGCCGGCCCACCGCCTCGATCACCACGTCGACGCCGAATCCGCCGGTCAGCTCCCGCACCGCGTCGACGGCGTCGGTCTCGCAGGACCTGACGGTGTGAGTGGCGCCGAGCCCGTACGCCGTGACCGGCTTGTGTTCGTCGACGTCCACGCCGATGACCCGCACCGTCCCGGCCAGGTCGGGGCCGAGGACCGTGGCGGCGGCGCTGGCCGCCATCACCCCGCAGCCGGCGCAACACGGTGGGGCGGAGCCCAAAACCGGCGGACAAGGACACGCCGTCCTCATGCGCTCTCGGGGCACCGCCGGTGCGAGTCGGAAGACGTCCGGCCGGCCGAGGTGCTCGTGACCCGCACGGCGGTGCGCGCCGACGCCGCCGACCGGTGCCGCCGGAAGGCCGGAACAGCCGCTTCCCGGACCGGCCGCTCCCGGCCGGATGGGGGGGGTCAGTCGTCGTCCGGACCGGGGACCACGACCAGGAAGGCGTCCGTCCGCAGATCCATCACGACCGTCGCGGGCTCGCCCGCCGCGCGCCGCTCCGCCGCGTACTCCTCCGCCGGCCACGATCCCCGCGGAGCCCCGGCGGGGAAACGTTCCAACACCTTGGCGCTCATAGCGGCAGACACCTCCAGCATCCTTCCTTCGGCCTCATCCGGCCCCTGTCCTGCGGTTCGTCTGCCCGCGATGGGCGCGGACATGCCCAGGAAGCCGGCGCGTGCCCGGCATCCGCCGCTCCCGGTCGACCGTTGCCGCCGGCGGGCAGACCATGGAATCCGCCGCATCCGAAACGACGGCACAGGTGGAAGTGATCTCCAGGGGGGCCGGCGCGGAGGACGCAGAGCCGATGAACACTGACGACCACGCCCTGGGCCCGCGTTGCCTGGTGACCGGATACATCGGCGGCAGGCTGGTTCCGGAACTGCTCGCCGAGGGCCATCGGGTGCGCTGTCTGGCGCGCTCCCCCGGCAAGCTGCGCGATCACCCCTGGGCCGGGCGGGCGGAGGTGGTGCGAGGCGATGTCACGGACGCCGCCGGCGTTGCCGAGGCCATGCGGGGTGTCGACGTCGCCTACTACCTGGTGCACGCGCTGGGCAGTGGCGACGACTTCGAGGCGACCGACCGCAGGGCGGCGCGGATCTTCGGCGAGGCGGCCCGGGCCGCGGGGGTACGGCGCGTCGTCTACCTCGGTGGTCTGACGCCGTCGGGCGTGCCGGAGTCCGAGTTGTCGCCGCATCTGCGGTCGCGGGCCGAGGTGGGCCGGATCCTGCTGGACTGCGGCGTGCCCACGACCGTCCTTCGTGCCGCCGTCGTCATCGGTTCGGGCTCCGTCTCCTTCGAGATGCTGCGCTACCTCACCGAACGCCTGCCGGTCATGATCACTCCCAGCTGGCCGACCCCGGGGGCCGTACCCGCTACCGCCAGCGGGCCGTGTTCCATCCGCACGGGCTGCTCGGCCACGCCTACTGGTGGAGTGTCTCCCCCTTCCACGCGGTCGTGTTCGGCGGCATGGCCCGCAACATCGCGCTCGCCGCGGCCCGCGTCCCGGACTCCCTCGCGAGGGAGTCCGCACCCGGCGGGTGACGACCGCGTCCGCGGTGTCCGCCGGGCCGTGAGTAGCTCACCGGCCGCCCGCCATTCGACTCCGGAGAAGCACCATGAACGTCTCGGTCGTCCTGTTCACCGCCGACCTGCGCCTGCACGACCATCCGCCGCTTCGGGCCGCGCACGAGGCCCGCGAGGTGGTCCCGCTGTTCGTACGCGACAAGGGCGTCACGGACGCCGGGTTCGCCGTGCCCAACGGCTGGCGTTCCTCGCCGACTGCCTGCGGGACCTCGACGGCGGTCTGCGCAGACGGGGCGGGCGGCTGGTGGTGCGCTCCGGCGACGTCGTCGAGGAGGTGTGCAAGGTGGCCGTACGGCAGATCGCCTGGCGTGACTTCCACCGCCAGGTGCTCGCCGCCCGCCCCGCGGCCGCCACCGCCGACTACCTGACCAAACACGACCGCTGGCGCTCCGCGGACGCCGCGCACGAGGACGTCCAGGCCTGGAAGGAAGGACGCACCGGATACCCGGTGATCGACGCGGCGATGCGCCAGCTGCGCCACGAGGGCTGGATGCACAACCGGGGCCGGCTGCTGACCGCGAGTTTCCTCACCAAGACCCGGTACGTCGACTGGCGCGTGGGCGCCCGCCACTTCCTGGACCTCCTGGTCGACGGTGACGTCGCCGACAACCAGCTCAACTGGCAGTGGATGGCGGGCACCGGCACCGACACTCGCCCCAACCGCGTCCTCAACCCCGTGACCCAGGCCAAGCGCTACGACCCCGACGGGGCGTACGTCCGCCGCTGGGTTCCCGAACTCGCCGCGCTCGACGGCCCGGCGGTGCACGAGCCCTGGAAGCTGCGGCGTCCGGACCGGGCCGGTCTTGACGACTACCCGGATCCGGTCGTGTGCCCTACACATAAAGGAGAAATAAGGGCAGAATGTCTAGTAGCGGCGTATAACGCCCGCACCAGACGCGGTCAGGCTTGCACAGTCAAAGGAGACGACTCATGGCCAACGTCTCGCACGGCAGAAGCGACATATCGAGCCACCCCGACGTAGGCGAGATGCGGGAGCGCTACGCCCGCATGCTCGGAGGTCGCGATGTGGCCCTCGTGGACGGACCGGTGTTCCTGCTCGGTCTGTACTGCGCGGCGTCCCCGTGGATCCTCCACTACACGGCGAGCCAGCCGGCGCTGGTGACCCACAACCTGATCATGGGCATAGCGATAGGCCTGCTGGCACTGGGGTTCACCCGGGCACCGGAGCGCATGTACGGCCTCAGCTGGGCCATGTGCGCCATCGGCATCTGGATGATCATCGCGCCCTGGGTGGTCGGCCGCAGCCCGGACACGGGCGTCATCATCAACAACGTGGTCATCGGCGCGCTGGCCCTCTGCCTCGGGCTGGTGTGTGCCGCTTCGGCGGCCCGGCGGACGCCCATGCCATAGCCGCACAGAGCTCCCCCTTGGAAGGGAGGACGCGGGACCGGTCCGGTGACGGCGGACCGGCCCCGCCGCGTTGTTCACCGGCCGGGCACCAGCCAGGGCGCCTGCGGGAGCGGGCTGCCGGTCTCGACGAGGGACTTCAGATTGGACAGCACGGCCGGCCAGCCGGCCGAGATGGCGCGCAGCTCGTCCTCGCCGTCCAGGTCCTCGTGGGTGACCGTGAGCCGGACGATGTCGGCGTGCGGCTCGATGTCGAAGGTGACCCGGGAGTGCCGGTCCGGCTCCCCCTCGTGTTCCGGCGCGGCCCAGCTGGTGACCAGCCGGGTCGGGCGCTCACTCTCGACGACGGTACCGACCACGTCGGCGATGCCGGAGCCGTCGGTGCGCACGTGCTCCCAGCGGGACCCGGGCCGCCAGTCGGAGACGTTGGAGTGCCCCCAGTAGACGGCGGTCAGATCGGCATCCGTGAGGGCGTCCCAGACCTTCTCCGGGGTGCTGGCGATGTAGGTGACGTAGACATAGCTGGGCTTGTCGCTCATGGCTTCCTCGGCTCGTCGCTTCAGGTCGCCGAGCGCGCGCAGCCGCGGGCGCTCGAACTTGTCGATCCACCGCTCCTGGATCTCGTGGAGCGGCACGGGGTTGAGGTAGTGCAGCTTCTCCCGACCCCGCCGCACCGTGCTGATCAGATGCGCGGCCTCCAGGACGGCCAGATGCTGGGTCACCGACTGCCGGGTGATCGCGATGCGCTCGCACAGCTCACCCAGCGTCTGCCCGTTCTGCTCGTGCAGCCGGTCCAGCAACCGCCTGCGCGTGTCGTCGGCCAGCGCCTTGAAGACCTGGTCCATCCCACCGTCATCCCCTGATCGCACACTCAACGTTATGCAGCCAGATACCTGCATGTCAAGGCCGGCGGCGTGCGGCGCGCAGTCAGCACCCCAGGTCGAACGAGATCCACACGTCCGGCGGCAGCGCCGGCTTGCCCGGCACCGGGCGGGTTTCCTCCGTCCAGGCGTCGCCCGCGAGCTCGGCCGCGACCCGCCGCCAGAAGGCGACGGCGCCCGGGTTCTCGTACTGGAACGCGATCTCCCAGCTGCCCGGATGCCGGGTGAGGACCTCACGGACGGTACGCGACCCGAGGCCCGTCCGGCGGGCGCCGCGGACCACGAAGAAGCTGTTGAGCACCCGCACAGGCGCGCCCAGACCCCGGACGAAGGCGAAGCCGACCGGATGCTCGCCCTGTACGAACAGGTAGGGCGCCCAGTCGGGCGAGGAGAAGGCGTCCTGGACGCGTTCGCTGCGGAACGCGCCGTCGGGGCCTGGCAGGAGCCGGTGGAACTCGGACAGGTCGTGGCGGAACATCAGCCACAACCGTTCGACGGCAGGGCGGTCCTCGACGGAGGCCGGGCGGACGACGACGTCGGTTTCTGTGGTGTCGGACATGAAAAAAGCCTCACCCGGCGGGAGTTGATCCCGCCGGGTGAGGCTGACGTGTGTTTCGGAGACTACACCACGACCGGGCTCTCGGGCGCCAGATACTCCTCGCTGATCTCCTTGCGGCCGAACGGCCACACCTTCTCCAGGCGCGCCCAGATCACGAAGGCCACACAGCCGAGGGCGAGCCAGGCCAGGGACCACTCGATGGGGTGGCGGCCCGGGGAGTTCTTGTCCGCGTACCCGTAGATCACGCACCAGCCGGCGAAGGCGACGATGCTCGGCACGGGGTAGAGCCACATGCGGTAGGGCCGTTTCAGGGCCGGCTGGCGGCGGCGCAACACCGTGAGCGCGAGGATCTGGGCGAGCGCCTGCACGATCACCATCACGGTGGTGAGCAGCTGGATCAGCGTGGCCAGGTCGGTGTGGCGGCCGATCAGGAAGCCGATCGCGGTGATCACGCCCATGGTGGCCAGGCCCAGCATCGGGAAGCGGTGCCTGGGGTGGAGCTTCTCGTAGGGGCGGAAGAAGACGCGGTCGCGGGCCGCGTCGTAGGGCACTCGGGAACCGCCGAGCAGGCCGGTGAAGACCGAGGCGAAGGCCGTGATCAGGATCAGCACGGTCACCGTGTCGGCGGCGCCCTTGCCCCAGGTCTCCTCCAGGACCGCAGAGGCGACCGAGGTCGAGGCGATGTCGCCCGGGTTCGTCATGCGGTGCCAGTCGACGACACCGAGCGTGCCGATCTGCAGCAGCAGGTAGATCGCCATGATGCCGACGATCGAGTAGAGGATGGAGCGCGGCAGGGTGCGGCCGGGGTCCTTGATCTCGGCGCCCATGTAGGCGGTGGTGTTGTAGCCGAGATAGTCGTAGATGCCGATGGTCAGGCCCGCCGCGAAGCCCAGCCAGAAGTGGTCGCCGGTCAGGTCGAAGGCGTGCGCCGGGTACGTGAACGCCAGGTGCGGGCTGAAGTCGCTCGCCGCGGCGACGATCACCAGCAGCACCGAGGCGATCATCACCGTCCACATCACGGCGGTGATCCGGGCGATGTGCTCGATGCCCCGCCAGAGCAGGAGCACCACCAGGGCGATGATGCCGAGCCCGATCAGGTCGCCGGAGGTCCGGCCGAGGCCGGGAGCGAGATAGCCCAGGTACTGCACGAAGCCGACCACGCCCGTGGACATGATCAGCGGGATGAAGAGCATCGCCGTCCAGACGAACAGGAACGGCATCAGGCGTCCGGTGCGGTACTGGAAGGCCTGGCGCAGATAGACGTAACTGCCGCCGGAGCCGGGCATCGCGGCACCCAGCTCGGCCCAGACGAGGCCGTCGCAGAGCGCGAGCACGGCGCCCGCGACGAAGCCGATCACCGCCTGCGGGCCGCCGAACGCGGACACCATCAGCGGGATGGTCACGAACGGGCCGATGCCGCACATCTGGCTCATGTTGATGGCGGTGGCCTGGAAAAGGCCGACGCGCCGGACGAACCCGCCTTCGGACGGCGGGCTACCAGGACCGAGGGGACTTCCGGGGCTACCGGGACTACCGGACATGGGGGCTCCGTAAGTTGTTAGGTGGCCCGGGAGGGCCGGATGTGGCTTATGGGGTCTTGCCTTCAGTGGCTTCTCAGGAGTGGCCGTCCGGCTCTCCGGG
>NZ_JBEZKI010000035.1:0-112738 GCF_040651615.1 Streptomyces sp. NPDC048417
ACACCACCCCCCAGGTCATCCGTTCGACAGGGGGACACAGTCATGCCGGGCCCGGAGGCCAGCGGCCCTCTTGCAGGACCGCGGAAAACATAACGGGGGCAGCGGCCGAACGGCGCTGTCCGGTCGCGGGTTGGTCGAGGCTGCGTAAGAGTCCCGTCAAAGGCGTGAACACCGCCGTAAGGGACCCGTCAACGGCGGCTGAATCCGGCCAGAAAGACGCTTTCCTCTAACCGTCCGAGTCCTTTCCGAACCCCATCCAGGAGTTCACGATGGCCGATCTGGCCTTCGTCGTCACCGTGCTCGCGGGTTTCGCGCTGGTGGCCCTCGTCGCCAAGGGGGTGACCAAGCTGTGACCGCCGAGAACATCGTCGGCCTCGTCGTGGCCGTCGCCCTGCTGGGCTATCTCGTCCTCGCCCTGATCTTCCCGGAGAGGTTCTGAGACAGTCATGGGTCCCGTAACCGCGGCCGTGCTCCAGCTCGCCGCGCTCATAGGCGCGCTGGCGCTCTGCTACATCCCCTTCGGCAACTACATGGCCAAGGTCTACTCCTCCGACAAGCACTGGCGCGTCGAGAAGTGGGTCTACAAGGGCATCGGTGCCAACCCCGACACCGAGATGCGCTGGCCCGCCTATCTGCGCGGTGTCCTCGCCTTCTCCCTGGTCGGCGTCCTCTTCCTCTACCTGCTGCAGCGGCTCCAGGGCATCCTGCCCGGCTCGCTCGGCTTCTCCTCGGTCAACCCGGCCCAGTCGTTCAACACGGCCGTCTCCTTCGTGACCAACACGAACTGGCAGTCGTACTACGGCGAGCAGACCATGGGTCACGTCGTGCAGACCGCCGGTCTGGCCGTGCAGAACTTCGTCTCCGCGGCCGTCGGCATCGCGGTGGCGGTGGCTCTGGTGCGCGGTTTCGCCCGGTCGCGTACTGGGGAGATCGGCAACTTCTGGTCCGACCTGGTGCGGGGTGTCATCCGCATCCTCGTGCCGTTCTCCGTGCTCGCCGCGATCATCCTGGTCGCCTGCGGTGCCATCCAGAACTTCTCCGGCATCCACGAGGTCGGCCAGTTTTTGAATGGGCACAGCATGGGCGGCTCGCAGCAGTGGAACGGTGGCGCGGTCGCCTCCCAGGAGGCCATCAAGGAGCTGGGCACGAACGGCGGCGGTTACTTCAACGCCAACTCCGCCCACCCGTTCGAGAACCCGACGCCCTTCACCAACCTCTTCGAGATCTTCCTGATCCTGCTGATCCCGTTCTCCCTGACCCGCACCTTCGGCGTCATGGTCGGCTCGGTGAAGCAGGGCTACGCGATCCTCGCGACGATGTTCACCATCTGGCTGGGCTTCGTGGCCCTGATGATGTGGACCGAGTTCGCCCACCACGGCCCGGCGCTCCAGATCGCGGGCGGCGCCTACGAGGGCAAGGAGGTCCGCTTCGGCGTCGGCTCCTCGTCGATCTTCGCGGTGTCGACCACCCTGACCTCGACCGGCGCGGTGGACTCCTTCCACTCCTCGTTCACCGGCCTGGGCGGCGGTATCACCCTGCTCAGCATGATGCTGGGCGAGATCGCTCCCGGTGGTACCGGCTCCGGCCTCTACGGCATCCTGATCATGGCGATCATCGCGGTGTTCATCGCCGGTCTGATGGTCGGCCGCACACCCGAGTACCTGGGCAAGAAGATCGGCCCCCGCGAGATCAAGCTGTCGGCGATCTACATCCTGATCACCCCGGCGCTGGCGCTCGTGTTCGCCGCGATCTCCATGGCCCTGCCGACCCCGCCGCACTCCATGCTCAACCCGGGCGCGCACGGCTTCTCCGAAGTGCTGTACGCCTTCACCTCGGCGGCCAACAACAACGGCTCGGCCTTCGCCGGCCTGAACGCGAACACCGACTGGTTCAACACCATGACCGGACTCGCGATGCTGTTCGGCCGCTTCCTGCCGATGGTGTTCGTGCTGGCGCTGGCCGGCTCGCTCGCCGAGCAGCGGCCCGTCCCGGCCACGGCCGGCACCCTGCGGACCGAGAAGCCGCTCTTCACCGGCCTGCTCGTCGGCGCGATCCTGATCATCACCGGTCTGACCTACTTCCCGGCCCTGGCGCTGGGCCCGCTGGCCGAGGGGCTGGCGTCGTGAAAACGCGAACGGAAGCCCACGAGGACACCATGTCCACACCCACCCTTGCGCCCCACCAGGACGCGCCGACCGGGCACAAGGCCGCCGAAGGCCGCGTCGGCGCGGGCCTGTTCGACCCCAAGCAGCTGATCAGGTCCCTCCCCGAGGCCTGCCGCAAGCTCGACCCGCGGGTCATGATCAAGTCCCCCGTGATGTTCGTGGTGTGGGTCGGCTCGATCCTGACCACGGTCTTCTCCTTCAAGGACCCGGGCGACTGGTTCGGCTGGACCATCAGCGCCTGGCTGTGGCTGACCGTGATCTTCGCCAACCTCGCGGAGGCGGTCGCCGAGGGCCGGGGCAAGGCCCAGGCGGACACCCTGCGCAAGGCGAAGACCGACACCATCGCCCGCCGACTGGTCGGAGACACCGAGGAGCAGGTGCCCGGCACCGAGCTGAAGATCGGTGACCTGGTGGTCTGCGAGGCCGGCGACATCATCCCCGGTGACGGTGACGTCATCGAGGGTGTCGCGTCGGTCGACGAGTCGGCGATCACCGGTGAGTCGGCTCCGGTCATCCGCGAGTCCGGCGGTGACCGGTCCGCCGTCACGGGCGGTACCAAGGTGCTGTCCGACCGGATCGTCATCAAGATCACGACGAAGCCGGGCGAGACCTTCATCGACCGGATGATCAGCCTCGTCGAGGGCGCGGCCCGGCAGAAGACGCCGAACGAGATCGCGCTGAACATCCTGCTCGCCTCGCTGACGATCGTCTTCCTGCTGGCCGTCGCCACCCTCCCGCCCTTCGCGGACTACGCGGGCACCCATCTGACGATGGTCGTGCTGGTCGCCCTCCTTGTCTGCCTCATCCCGACCACCATCGGCGCGCTGCTCTCCGCGATCGGCATCGCCGGCATGGACCGGCTGGTGCAGCGCAACGTGCTCGCCATGTCGGGCCGTGCGGTCGAGGCCGCCGGTGACGTCTCCACCCTGCTGCTGGACAAGACCGGCACCATCACCCTCGGCAACCGCCAGGCCTCCGAGTTCCTGCCGGTACGCGGGGCCACCGAAGCCGAGGTCGCCGACGCCGCCCAGCTGTCGTCGCTGTCCGACGAGACCCCTGAGGGCCGCTCCATCGTCGTCCTGGCGAAGGAGAAGTACGGGCTGCGCGAGCGGCACCAGGGCGAGTTGGCGCACGCCGAGTGGATCGCCTTCACCGCCCAGACCCGGATGTCGGGTGTGGACGTCGACGGCAGGAAGATCCGCAAGGGCGCGGCCGGTTCGGTCATCGCCTGGGTCCGCGAGCAGGGCGGCACCGTCGCCGAGGACGCCGACACCCTCGCAGACCGCATCTCCGAGGCCGGTGGCACTCCGCTCCTGGTCGCGGTCGAGGACGCCGAGGGCGCCCGGATCCTGGGTGTCATCCACCTCAAGGACGTCGTCAAGGACGGCATGCGCGAGCGGTTCGAGGAACTGCGCCGCATGGGCATCAAGACCGTCATGATCACGGGTGACAATCCGCTGACCGCCAAGGCGATCGCCGAGGAGGCGGGCGTCGACGACTTCCTCGCCGAGGCCACCCCCGAGGACAAGATGGCCCTCATCAAGCGGGAGCAGGCGGGCGGCAAGCTGGTCGCGATGACCGGTGACGGCACCAACGACGCCCCGGCGCTGGCCCAGGCGGACGTCGGCGTGGCGATGAACACGGGTACGTCGGCCGCCAAGGAGGCCGGCAACATGGTCGACCTCGACTCCAACCCGACCAAGCTCATCGAGATCGTCGAGATCGGCAAGCAGTTGCTGATCACGCGCGGTGCGCTGACCACGTTCTCCATCGCCAACGACGTCGCGAAGTACTTCGCGATCATCCCGGCCATGTTCGCCGTGGTCTACCCGGGCCTGGACAAGCTCAACATCATGCACCTGTCCTCGCCCAGCTCCGCGATCCTGTCCGCGGTCATCTTCAACGCGCTGATCATCATCGCGCTGGTGCCGCTCTCGCTGCGGGGCGTCCAGTACAAGCCGGTCAGCGCCGACAAGATGCTCCGCCGCAACCTCGGGATCTACGGCCTCGGCGGTCTGATCGCGCCCTTCGTCGGTATCAAGATCATCGACCTGATCATCTCCCTCATCCCCGGGCTGTAATTTCTTGAAAGCGTGCTGAAGGCCATGAACAACTCCGTAAGCAACACCGCCCGGTTGCTCTGGGCGGCCCTGCGCGCCCTGCTCGTGCTGACCTTGGTGACGGGCGTCGTCTACCCGCTCGTCGTCACCGGCATCGCCCAGGCCGCGTTCAGCGACAAGGCGAACGGCTCCGAGGTCAAGGCGGACGGCAAGGTCGTCGGCTCGTCCCTGATCGGGCAGTCGTACAACCTGCCGCTGAAGAAGGGCCAGGAGACCCCGGACGCGGCCCTGCAGTGGTTCCAGGGGCGCCCGGCCAACGGGCTCGGCAGCAACAGCGTCAACACCCGGTACAAGCTGCTTCTTTCGGGTGCGACCAACCTCGCCGCCGACAACAAGGTCCTGATCCAGCAGGTGAAGGACGCCAAGGCCGCGGTCGTCAAGGACAACTCGGTGCCCGGCCACACGGTCACGCCCTCCCAGGTGCCGGCCGACGCCGTCACCTCCTCGGGCTCCGGCCTGGACCCGGACATCTCCCCGGTCTACGCCGAGCTCCAGGTCCACCGGGTCGCGGCGAAGAACCACCTCTCCGTCGCGCAGGTGGAGAAGCTGGTGAAGGACCACACCGACGGCCGCACCCTCGGCTTCATCGGTGAGCCCCGGGTGAACGTCCTCGGACTCAACATCGCGCTGAAGGAACTGATCAAGGGCAGCTGATGACCCGAGTGCTGGTCGTGGAAGACGACCCACGGCTCGTACGGGCACTCGTGATCAACATGCAGGCACGCCAGTACGGAGTGGACGCGGCGCCCGACGGCGCCACGGCCCTCCGGCTGGCGGCCGCGCGTCAGCCGGACGTGGTGATGCTCGACCTCGGACTGCCCGACATGGACGGGGTCGACGTCATCAAGGCGCTGCGCGGCTGGACCCGTGTACCGATCCTGGTGCTGTCGGCGCGACAGGCCTCCGACGAGAAGGTCGCCGCGCTGGACGCGGGCGCCGACGACTACATCACCAAGCCGTTCAGCATGGACGAACTGCTCGCCCGGCTGCGGGCGGCCGTCCGCCGTACCGAGGAGGTCCCGCTCGCCCCCGAGACCACCCTGGTGGAGACGCCCGACTTCACCATCGACCTGCTCGCCAAGAAAGCCGTACGGGCCGGCCACGACGTACGGCTCACCCCCACCGAGTGGCATCTGCTGGAGATCCTGGTCACCAACCCCGGCCGGCTCGTCACGCAGAAGCACCTGCTGCAGGAGGTGTGGGGTGTCTCGCAGAGCAACAAGACCAACTATCTGCGGGTGTACATGGCGCAGCTCCGCCGCAAACTGGAGGCGGACCCCGCGCACCCCCGGTACCTGATCACCGAGCCCGGCATGGGCTACCGCTTCGAAGGATGACATGGCACGCGGCAGGCTTCGGATCTCCCTCGGTGCGGCACCCGGCGTGGGCAAGACCTACGCCATGCTCTCCGAGGCCCACCGCAGGATCGAACGGGGCACCGACTGTGTCGTCGCGTTCGTCGAGCACCACGACCGGCCGCGCACCGAGGTGATGCTGCACGGCCTGGAGGTGATCCCGCGCAGGGAACTGGAGTACCGGGGCGCGGTGTTCACGGAGATGGACGTGGACGCCGTCCTCGCGCGCCGCCCCCGGGTCGCCCTGGTCGACGAACTCCCGCACACCAACATCCCGGGCTCCCGCAACGCCAAGCGCTGAAGGACGTGGAGGAGCTGCTGGCCGCCGGGATCGACGTGGTCTCGACGGTCAACATCCAGCACCTGGAGTCGCTGGGCGACGTCGTCGAGGCCATCACCGGGGTACGGCAGCAGGAGACCGTCCCCGACGAAGTCGTGCGCCGCGCCGATCAGATCGAGCTGGTCGACATGTCCCCGCAGGCGCTGCGCCGCCGGATGGCGCACGGCAACATCTACCAGCCGGACAAGGTCGACGCGGCGCTGTCGAACTACTTCCGGCCCGGCAACCTCACCGCCCTGCGCGAACTCGCCCTGCTCTGGGTGGCGGACCGGGTCGACGAGTACCTGAACGAGTACCGCAGCGAGCACCGGGTCTCCACCATCTGGGGCTCGCGGGAGCGCATCGTCGTCGGCCTCACCGGCGGGCCCGAGGGGCGCACCCTCATCCGGCGGGCCGCACGGCTGGCCGAGAAGGGCGCCGGCGGCGAGGTGCTGGCCGTCTACATATCGCGCAGCGACGGCCTCACCTCCGCTTCCCCGAAGGAACTCGCCGTCCAGCGCACTCTCGTCGAGGACCTCGGAGGCACCTTCCACCACGTCGTCGGCGTAGACGTCCCGGTCGCCCTGCTCGACTTCGCGCGCGGGGTCAACGCCACCCAGATCGTCCTCGGCGTCTCCCGGCGCCGCAGCTGGCAGTACGTCCTCGGGCCGGGTATCGGCGCCACGGTCGCCCGGGAGTCGGGGCCCGATCTCGACGTCCACCTCATCACGCACGACGAGGCCGGCAAGGGGCGGCTGCCGCTGGCGCGCCGGAGAACGCCGACGTCGACATGCCGGTCGGCGACCACATGACGCTCGCCCTGTCCGGACGGGTGCTGCCGGCCATCGACCGGCGCGTGCTGGCCGCGTTCGCGGCCCAGGCGGCCGTCGTGCTCGACCGGCAGCGGCTCCAGCAGGAGGCCGACCAGGCGAAGGAGCTGGCGGAGGGCAACCGGATCCGTACCGCGCTGCTGGCCGCCGTCAGCCACGATCTGCGCACCCCGCTGGCCGGCATCAAGGCCTCGGTGTCGTCGCTGCGTTCGGACGACGTGGAGTGGTCCGAGCAGGACCGGGCGGAGCTCCTGGAGGCGATAGAGGCGGGTGCCGACCGGCTGGATCTCCTGGTGGGCAACCTGCTCGACATGTCCCGCCTGCAGACCGGCACCGTCACGCCCATCGTCCGCGAGGCCGACCTGGACGAGGTGGTGCCGATGGCACTCGGCGGGGTCCCCGAGGACAGCGTCGAGCTGGACATCCCGGAGACGCTGCCCATGGTCCACGTCGACAAGGGGCTGCTGGAGCGGGTCGTCGCCAACGTGGTCGAGAACGCGGTGAAGTACAGCCCGGCGGACACCCCCGTCCTGGTGAAGGCCAGTTCCATCGCCGACCGGGTGGAGGTCCGGGTGGTGGACCGCGGGCTCGGCGTCCCGGACGAGGCCAAGGAGCGCATCTTCGAGCCGTTCCAGCGCTACGGCGACTCTCCGCGCGGCGCCGGTGTCGGTCTGGGCCTGGCCGTGGCCCGGGGCTTCACCGAGGCGATGGGCGGCACGCTCGCGGCCGAGGACACGCCGGGCGGGGGGCTCACGATGGTGCTGAGCCTGCCGTTGGCGCCGGGGCGCAGACCGGAGCGGCCGGATCTCTCGGCCGCGGTGACGTCGTAACGCCTCACGAGGACAACTGCCGTATGTTCAGCGGCAGATGCCAGGTGTTGCGGCGGTGTGCGGACGTCAGTGCGTCCTCCAGCGGGGACGGCGGCACCGCGAGGACCGGGCAGTGCGCGTGGGTCAGGCAGTAGCGGGTGACGCGGCCCGCGAAGGGCCGGTGCCAGCCGCGCCGGCCCGCCCCGACGACCAGGATGTCGTCGTCCCGGTCGGCCGTCTCCACCAGGGCCAGGCCGGGGGTGGCGCGGACGACGAGACCGTGCAGCGGGACGCCGGCCGGCGTCACCTCGCCGAAGACCTCACCGAGCACGACGAGCAGCCGCTCCCGGGCCAGCCGCTGCCACTCCTCGACCAGCGCCGGCGGGGTGGGGGAGCGATGCGCCGCCAGCTCACCGCCCGGCGGCTCCCAGGCCAGCACCGGCCACAGCTCGGCTTCCCGCCGTCGGGCTTCCGCCGCCGCGCGGCGCAGGGCCGTGACGCTGCCCAGCGAACCGCTCACACCGACGACGACCCGACCGGATGTGCAGGTGTCGTAACCGGACATGTATCCACCGTACTTCCGCAGCGCCCCCGGGCGTGTCCCGGGAACGGACCGCCTCCGTGACACTCCCCGACGCCGCGCGCGAGCCAGCCCCGCAGCCGCTTCTTGGCACGCCTCTGACGCCCGCGACCAGCGTCGACGGCCCCTCCGTCAGCGTCCCGTCAACGTCACCGCGATCACCGTCAGCGTCCCGTCATGAGGCATCGGAGGACCGCCGGGGACGGGCATAGCTTCTTGGGTGAGCCCCGCTCAGCCTCTCGGCGCGGTCACCACCGGGTTCCCGTCGGAGCGGATCGTGCTGCACGGCAACGCCAAGTCCCCGCGCGATCTGGAGTCCGCGCTGCGGCTGGGCGTGGGGCGGATCGTGATCGACAGCCCCTCGGAGATCGCCCGGCTCGCCGCCGCCGTCGGACCCGGCGGGCATCAGAAGGTCATGGTCCGGGTGGTGCCCGGGATCAGCGCGGGCGGCCACGAGAAGATCCGCACCGGCACGGACGACCAGAAGTTCGGGCTGTCCTCCCCCACTCTCGGCTTCGCTCGAGCGGGAGGTGCCCCCAGCGACGGCTACGCCCAGCACGCCATCGCCCGGATACTGGACCAGCCGCAGCTCGAACTCACCGGACTCCACTGCCACCTGGGCTCCCAGATCACCAGCGTCAAGCCGTATCTCGCCGCCGTTCCCCGGGTGGTCGGCCTCATGGCCCGCCTGCACGAGCAGCACAACTGGTGCTGCCCGAGCTGGACCTCGGCGGCGGCCACGGCATCGCCTACCGGCCCGGCGAGGAGGCCCTCGACCTCACCGCCCTGGCCCGCAAGGTACGCGCCGAGCTGACGGACGCGTGCGCCGCGGCCGGGCTGCCGGTACCGCGCCTGATCATCGAGCCGGGCCGGGCGATCGTGGGTCCGGCCGGAATCGCCGTGTACCGGGTCCTCGCCGTCAAGAAGACCGGTGACCACACGTTCGTCGCCGTCGACGTCCTCGGCGAACCCGCCGTGAACGTCGTCCAGTTGAACGCGGCCCTCGACCGCACGCATCCCGAGAGGGGGGCCTGATCCCGTGTACGGCTGGCTCCAGGCCACCCTGATCCTCGCCGTCGTCGTGGGCGTGCACGTCCCGCTCGGCGACTACCTGGCCCGCGCCCTCGACGGCGGCCGGCACCACCGCGCCGAACGGGCCCTCTACAAGGTCTGCGGCGTCGACCCGGACCGCGAACAGGACTGGCGGCACTACCTGTTCGCCCTCCTCGCCTTCAGCCTGATGAGCATCGCCGCGCTGTTCGCCCTGTTCACCCTCCAGGGCGGGCTGCCCTGGTCCACCGGGCACCCGGGCATGCCCTGGCGGCTCGCCCCGCACACCGCGGTCAGCTTCACCACCAACACCGGCTGGCAGAACTACGCGGGCGAGTCCACCACCGGCCACCTCGCGGTCATGGCGGGCCTGGGCGTGCAGGCGTTCGCCTCGGCGGCCGTCGGCATCTGCGCCGCGCTGGCCCTGATCCGCGGCCTGGTCCGCCGGGACACCGACCGGCTGGGCAACTTCTGGGTGGACCTGATCCGTACGATCTTCCGGGTCGTGCTGCCCCTGTCGATCGTCTCCGGGATCATCCTGATCGCGCTCGGTCTCCCGCAGAACCTCCTGAGCCCGCACACCGTCACCACCGTCGCGGGCGGCCAGCAGACCGTCCTCGGCGGTCCGGTCGGCTCCTGGGAGCCGCTCAAGCTGATGTCGGGCGACGGCGGCGGCATCTTCAACGCCAACAGCGCGCACCCCTTCGAGAACCCGTCCGCGCTCACCAACGCGATCGAGATCGTGCTCATGCTGCTGATCCCGACCGCCTTCATCCGCGCCTACGGCCGCATGATCGGCTCCCTGCGGCAGAGCTGGACGCTGCTCACGGTCGTCGGCATCCTCCTCGGCCTGCTGCTGGCGGCCGGCAGCCTCGCCCAGAGCGCCCACACCGGCACGGTGACCGAGGCCGTCGGCGGACCGTACGAGGGCACCGAGACCCGCTTCGGAGTCCCCGGCTCGACCCTCTTCGGTATCGCCGCGCCACCGGCTCCGCCGACGGCGCGGCGAACGCGTCGTACGACAGCTTCTCCAGCCTCGGCGGCGGGGCGCTGCTGTCGGCCATGATGCTGGGCGAGATCGCGCCCGGCGGCACCGGCAGCGGACTGTACGGCCTGATCATGGCGGTGCTGATCGCCGTCTTCGTCGGCGGGCTGATGGTCGGCCGGACCCCCCGAGTACCTGCGCAAGCGGATCGGGTTCCCGGAGATGCGGCACGTCGTGCTGTACGCGCTGGTCGCCCCGACCGCCGTCCTCGGCCGCGCCGCCCTCGCGGTCGCGCTCGGCGGCGGGCAGTCGTCCATGGGCAACCCGGGGCCGCACGGCCTGACGGAACTGGTGTACGCCTACACCTCCAACGTCAACAGCAACGGCAGCGCGATGGCCGGCTTCAACGGCGCCACCGACTTCCACAACCTGCTCATGACGGCGGCGATGCTCGTCGGCCGCTATGTGCCCATGGTGTTCCTGCTGGCCCTGGCCGGCCGGCTGGCCCGCCAGCGGCCCGGCGTGGTCACCGTCGGCACTCTCCAGGCCCGCGGCGTCAACTTCGTCGCCCTGGCCACCGGGGCCGCGCTCATCCTGGCGTTGCTCGACTTCCTGCCCGCGCTCTCCCTCGGCCCGCTGGCGGAGGGGCTCCTCTGGAGACCCCCGGGCGGGCCGGCCATCCTCACTCACGCCGGCCGGCCCGTCCGGGCCCTTCACGGGGCGGGCCGGCCGGGCACAGAGGACACTGTTGCCGACCGTCCCACCGGCCGTGATGGGGTCCCGATGGCGTATGGCCTGGCACGTCGTGAACTGAGACCGAGGGTTCCGCTGCGCCCGGGCGAGGGCGGCAAACACGGTCTGACCAGTCTGCAGGGGCTGGCCGCGCTCTCCCTGGACGCACTCAGCTCGGTGGCGTACGGCCCCGAGGCGATCGTGCTGGCCCTGGTGGTCGCCGGTACCGGGGCGCTCACCGCCACCCTGCCCATCACCCTCGCGATCACCTTTCTGCTCGCCACGCTCGTCGTCTCCTACGGCCAGGTCATCGCCGTTCACCCGGACGGCGGTGGCGCCTACGCCGTCGCCAAGGCGGACCTCGGCGGCACCGCGAGCCTGCTCGCCGCCGCCAGCCTGGTCGTCGACTACGTCCTCACCGTCGCCGTCAGCCTCGCCGCCGGCGCCGACGCGCTCGCCTCGGCCTTCCCGTCCCTGGGCCACGACAAGCTGCTCGTCTGCCTGATCGGCCTGGCCCTGCTGACGGCCGTGAACCTGCGGGGCATCGCCGAGAGCGCCCGGGTGCTGATGCTGCCGACGCTGCTGTTCATCGTGGCGATCCTCGGGGTGATCCTGCTCGGCCTGCTGCGCTCGCACCCGGTCGCCGTCGTCGGCACCGACCAGCCCGTGCACGCGACCGAGGCGCTGGGCGCGCTGGTGATCCTCAAGGCGTTCTCGTCCGGTTGCTCGGCCCTGACCGGGGTGGAGGCCATCGCCAACGCCGTACCGACCTTCCGGCCCCCCAGCGTCAAGCGGGCCCAGCGCACCGAGCTGATGCTCGGCGGACTGCTCGGGATCATGCTGATCGGCCTGGCGATCCTCATCCACCGCGACCATGTGGCCCCGCGCGGCGGGGTGACCGTCCTCGCCCAGCTCACCGCGGGCGCCTACGGGACCGGCTGGCCCTACTACGTCACCAACCTCGTCGTCACCCTGGTCCTGGGCCTGGCCGCCAACACCAGCTTCGGCGGGCTGCCGGTGCTGATGAGCCTGCTCGCCCGCGACCACCGGCTGCCCCACCTCTTCGGCCTGCGCGCCGAACGCCCGGTCTACCGCTACGGCGTGGTGGCCCTCGCCCTGCTGGCCGCGCTGCTGCTGATCGCCGCCGACGCCGACACCCATCGGCTGCTGCCGCTCTTCGCCATCGGCGTCTTCATCGGCTTCACCCTCAGCCAGCTCGGCCTGGTCCGGCACTGGGCGACCCGGCGGCCGCCCGGCTGGAAACGCCGGGCGCTGATCAACGGCACCGGCGCCCTGCTCACCACCGTCGCCGGGGTCATCCTGTTGCTCACCAAGTTCCTCGGCGGCGCCTGGGTGGTCGTGCTCGCCGTGCCGCTGCTGATGCTGCTGTTCGCCCACATCCAGCGCTACTACACCGCCGTGGGCCAGGAACTGGGCCTCGGCCGCACCCCGCAGCCCCCACCCCGGCACACCGGCAGCCTGGTGATCGTGCCGATCGGCGAGGTCAGCAAACTCGCCCGGCACGCTCTCGGCGCCGCCCTCGCCCTCGGCGACGAGGTGGTCGCCGTCGCGGTGCACGCCGACCCGGTCAGGTCCCGTGCCCTGGAGGAGGCCTGGGAGCGGTGGAACCCCGGAGTGCGTCTCGACATCGTCAACAGTCCGCACCACTCGCTGGTGCAGCCGATCGTCGACTACGTGCAGCGGGCGGCGGAGGGCGGCCGTCAGGTCGCCGTCCTCATCCCCGAGGTGGAGCCGAAACACCGCCGCTACGAGATCCTCCAGAACCAGCGCGGCCTGCTCCTCGCCACCGTCCTGCGGGCCCGCACCGATGTCGTGGTCTGCCTGCTCCCGTACCGCCTGAAGCTGTAGCACATCCGCCTTGTCGGGCCCGGGACAGCCCCTTACAGTGCGCCTCGTAATGTTCGCCGAGCTCGCCGAAACTTTCGGCGTCGGCTGCGGAAGGGCACGCACATGCGAACGTACGGCAACCCGGTCATCCCCGGCTTCCACCCCGACCCGAGCGTGTGCCGGCTGGGGGAGGACTACTACCTGGTCTGTTCCAGCTTCGAGTACTTCCCCGGCGTCCCGCTCTTCCACAGCCGGGACCTGGTGCACTGGCGGCAGCTCGGCAACGTGCTGGACCGGCCGGGCCAGTTGACACTGCCGGACGAAACGCCGGCCTCCGGCGGCGTGTACGCCCCGACGATCCGGCACCACGACGGCCTCTTCCACGTCGTCACCACCAACGTCAGTGCGGGCGGCAACCTCCTGGTCACCGCCGAGCACCCCGAGGGGCCCTGGTCCGACCCGGTGTGGATCGACGTCCCCGGCATCGACCCCGACCTCGCCTGGGACGAGAACGGCGACTGCTGGTGCGCGGTGGCGGGGGTGACGGTGGCCCGGATCGACACCCGGACCGGGAAGGTGCTGGAGGGGCCGCTGCCGATGTGGTCCGGGACCGGGCTGCGCGATCCCGAGGCGCCGCACCTGTACCGGGTAGGAGAGTGGTGGTACCTGCTGGTCGCCGAGGGCGGCACCGCGCTCGGGCACGGGGTGTCCGTGGCCCGCGCCCGCTCACCGCGCGGGCCCTGGGAGCCCGCGCCGGGCAATCCGCTGGTCTCCCACCGGGGCACCCGGGAGCCGGTCCAGTGCACCGGCCACGCCGACCTGGTCCAGGCCGCCGACGGCAGTTGGTGGGCGGTGCTGCTCGGCACCCGCCCGCGCGGCTGGTTCCCGGAGTTCCACGTCCTCGGCCGCGAGACCTTCCTGGCGCCGGTGGAGTGGGCGGACGGCTGGCCGCGCATGGGGCGGGTGCGGGAGCGGGAGCAGTCTCCGGCGGTCTGGCGTCCTCTCGAACAGCCGTCCGTGCGGGACGACTTCACGGCCACCGCCCTCGCGCCGCACTGGATCTCCCCGCGCAGCCGGCCGGACGCCTGCTGGTCGCTGGCCGAACGGCCCGGGTGGCTGACGCTCACGGCCACCGGGGACAGCCTCGACCGGGCCGGGCACACCTTCGTCGGCCGCCGCCAGCAGCATCCGGACTGCCGTGCCGCCGCGCTGCTCGACCCGGGCACGGCACGCGCGGGTCTCTCGGTCCGCATCGACGAGGCCCACCACTACGACCTGGAGGTGAGCGGGGGAGCGGTGCGCGTGGTCGCCCGGATCGGGCCGCTGCGGCAGACGATCTCCGAACAGCCCGTGCCACCGGGCCCGGTGACCCTCGTCGTCGAGACCGGCACGACCCGGGTGCCGCCGCCCACCGCCACCGTGCCCGGGCGGAACGGGACGACCGGGGTCCGTCCCGCCGGGCCCGATGCGGTGACCCTTTCGATCGAAACATCCGGCGGTGTCGTTCGGCTGGCCGAACTCGACGGGCGGTATCTCTCCACGCAGGTGGCGGGCGGGTTCACCGGCCGGGTCATCGGTATGTACGTCACCGAGGGCCGGGCCGCCTTCGACTGGTTCGAGTACGCGCCCATCAGCTGATGCGCGACACCTTGACGCTCCTGATCCGCCTTTCTAGAGTCGCGGTTCGGAACGTTCGGGGAAATTGTCGAATGTTTCGAACTCTTCAGACGCTGAGCCCCTCGAAAGCTTCGAAGCCCCGAAGAACCATCGAACCAGGACGGCGTCGGTCGTCCCGTACCCCAAGGAGCGCATCATGGGCGACCCGGCACTGTCCCGACGCGGTTTCCTGGCGGCCACCGCGGCCGCCGGACTGGGCATGACCGCCCTCAGCGGCTGCGGCGGCGACTCGGACGGAGGCTCGTCGGGGGGGACCACCACCATCGAGTGGTGGAACATCTCCACGACCAACCCGACCAAGGGCGTGTGGGCCGCCCTCGCCAAGAAGTTCGAGGCGCAGAACCCCAAGGTCAAGATAAAGATCGTGCAGTTGGAGAACGACGCCTACAAGTCGAAGATGACGGCCCTGATCGCCTCCGGGAAGCTCCCGGACATTTTCCACACCTGGGGCGGCGGAGTCCTCCAGCAGCAGGTCGACGCCGGGCTCGTCAAGGACCTCACCGACCCCACCAAGGCCTGGGCCGAAGGGCTGCTCCCGGTCGCCAAGGAGCCGTACCTCCTGGGCGGCAAGACGTACGGCATCCCCTTCGACATCGGCATGGTCGGCTTCTGGTACAACAAGGCGCTCTTCAAGGAGGCCGGGGTCAGTACACCCCCCACCACCTGGAGCGCCTTCCTCGACGTCGTGAAGAAGCTGAAGGCCGCCGGTGTCACCCCGCTCGCGCTGGCCGGCAAGGAGAGCTGGACCGGCATGTACTACTGGGCGTACCTGGCGATGCGCACCGCCGGGATCGCGGCCCTCAAGAAGGCCGACGACGACAAGGACTTCACCGGCGACGGGTTCGTGCAGGCCGGACAGCATCTGAAGGACCTGGTCGCCCTGGAGCCGTTCCAGAAGGGCTTCCTGGGCGCCGCCTACTCCAGCCCGACCGGGCAGGCCGCCACCGTCGGCAACGGCAAGGCCGCGATGGAGCTGATGGGCCAGTGGGCCCCGGTCGTCGAGGCCGACGCCGGCAAGGGAGTCGGCGCGAACCTGGGCTTCTTCCCGTTCCCGGCCGTGGAGGGCGGCAAGGGCACCATCACCGAGGTGTTCGGAGGCGGCGGCGGACACGCGCTACGCGCCGACGCCCCGCAGGCGGCCGTCGACTTCCTGAAGTTCTTCGCCTCCGAGACCACGGACGCCGAACTGGTGAAGAAGACCGGCGTGCTGCCCGTAGTCCCCGCCGCCGAGAGCGCGCTGACCGACGCCAACCTGAAACTCGTACAGGCCCAGTTGAAGGCCGCCACCGGCTTCCAGCTCTACCTCGACCAGGCCTACGCGCCCGCCGTCGGCCAGCAGGTCAACGACAGCGTCGCCGGTCTGATCGCCGGGTCCAAGTCGCCCGCGGACGTCACCCAGGCGATCACCAAGACCGCGAAGGAAGAGCAGTAGGCCGGCCGATGACCTCGACCTACCTGTCCGACATGCGGTCCGGACCGGACGCCCCGCCCCAGCCGCCCCCGCCCTCCGGCCGGACCCGCTCCCGGCGCCGGCTGCTGCACTGGCTCACCGCGATGGGCTTCCAACTGCCCGCCCTGGTCCTGTTCGGCGTGCTCGTCCTGCTGCCGATCCTGTTCGCGATCTACGCCTCGTTCTTCCGCTGGGGCGGCTTCGGCATGCCGTCCGACTACACCGGCACCGACAACTTCACCCGGCTCTTCCAGGACGACGTCTTCCTCGGCGACCTGTGGCGCTGTCTGTTCCTGGTGCTGCTCTCGCTGGCGCTGCAACTGCCGTTCGCGCTGGCCATGGCGGTCCTGCTCAACCAGAGGATCCGCGGCCGGGCCGTCTACCGGATGCTGTTCTTCGCGCCGTACGTGCTGTCCGAGGCGATCACCGGTGTGCTGTTCGGCATGATCTTCGCGCCCGGCCAGGGGCTCGCCGACCATGTGCTCGGCGCCATCGGGCTCGACGGCCTCGGCGGGGAGTGGTTCTCCGACCCCTCCACCGTGATGGCCACCCTCTTCCTGGTCATGACCTGGAAGTACTTCGGCTTCCACATGATGCTCTACCTGGCCGGACTCCAGTCCATCCCGGCCGAGTTGACCGAGGCGGCGACCGTCGACGGCGCGAACCCCTGGCAGCGCTTCCGCCACGTCACCCTGCCACTGCTCGCCCCGACCCTGCGCATCAGCGTCTTCCTGTCGGTCATCGGCTCCATCCAGCTCTTCGACCTGGTCTGGGTGATCACCGCGGGCGGCCCCGACCACCACTCCGAGACCATGGCCGTGACCATGTTCCAGTACGGCTTCAAGCGCTACCAGGTCGGCTACGCCAGCGCGATCAGCGTGGTCATGTTCGCCATCAGCCTCGTCTTCGCCCTCGCCTACCAGCGGTTCGTGCTCCGCCGCGACCTGGCGGGCGCCACCACGAACATGAGGGGAGACGGCGCATGAGCGGCCGTAGCACGACCGGACGGAACCTGCCCCTGCACCTGGTCCTCGTCGTGGTCGGCGCGATGATGGTCGTACCCCTGCTGTACGCCGTGCTGTCCGGGTTCAAGTCGACCGACGAGCTGTCCCGCAACCCGGTCGGGCTGCCCGGCTCCTGGATCGTCTCCAACTACACCGACATCCTCGGCTCCGGCGCGTTCTGGCGGCTCGTCGGCAACAGCACGCTGATCGCGGTGGGCACGACCGTGCTGGTGGTCGCGGTGTCGGCGCTCGCGGCCTTCTCCTTCGCGCGGTTCGCCTTCCGGGGCCGTGAGGTGCTGTTCACGGTGTTCACGATGGGGCTGATGTTCCCGTTCGCGGTGGCGGCGCTGCCGCTGTTCCTGCTGCTGCGCTCGATGCACCTGCTGGACAACCCGCTGGGCGTGATCCTCCCGCAGGCCGCGTTCGGGCTGCCGATGACCATCATCATCCTGCGCGGCTTCTTCCGGGGGATCCCCGGCGAGCTGGAGGAGGCGGCCACCCTGGACGGCTGCGGGCCCTTCGCCTTCTTCTGGCGGATCCTGCTGCCCATGGCCCGGCCCGCGCTCGGCACGGTCTCCGTGCTCGCGGTGGTCACCAGCTGGAACAACTTCCTGCTGCCGCTGCTGGTCTTCACCGACTCCACGTGGTGGACCATCCCCATCGGCGTGCAGCAGTTCCAGGGCCAGTACTCCGCGGACACCGCCCGGGTCTTCGCCTATCTGGTCCTCGCCATGGTCCCGGCCCTGGCCTTCTACTCGGTCGCCGAGCGGCAACTCGTCGGCGGCCTCACCGCAGGCGCCACCAAGGGCTGAATCCGCACTCCCCAACGATCGGAGTCGCACGATGTCCCGCACACGTCTCAGACTCGCCGGTGCCCTCGCGGCCGTGCTCGTGGCGGCGGGGGTGGCCACCGGCCCCGCCGCCCAGGCCCACGGCCGGCCGCCCACCCTCGCCGAACTGGCCCAGCGCCACGGCCGCTACTTCGGCAGCGCCACCGACAACCCCGAACTCACCGACACCGCCTACACCAAGCTGCTCGGCAGCGAGTTCGACATGATCACACCCGGCAACGGCATGAAGTGGTACGCCACCGAGCCGCAACAGGGCGTCTTCGACTGGACGAACGGCGACCAGATCGTCGACCTGGCCCGCAGGAACCACCAGCGCATCCGCGCCCACACCCTGGTCTGGCACAGCCAGCTGCCCGACTGGCTCACCTCCCGCGAGTGGACGGCCACCGAACTGCGGGCGGTACTGAAGAAGCACATCCAGACCGAGGTACGGCACTACCGGGGCAAGGTCTACTCCTGGGACGTTGTCAACGAGGCCTTCAACGAGGACGGCAGCTACCGCGAGACCCTCTGGTACAAGACGCTCGGCCCCGGCTACATCGCCGACGCGCTGCGCTGGGCCCACCAGGCCGACCCGCACGCCAGGCTCTACCTCAACGACTACAACATCGAGGCCACCGGCCCGAAGAGCGACGCCTACTACGCGCTCGCCCAGGAGCTGAAGGCGGCGCACGTGCCGCTGAACGGCATCGGCTTCCAGGCCCACCTCGCCCTCCAGTACGGCTATCCGGCGACCCTGGAGGAGAACCTCCGCCGCTTCTCCCGGCTGGGCCTGGACACCGCGCTCACCGAGGTGGACGTCCGGATGCAACTGCCCGCCACCGAGGGGAAGCTGGCCGAGCAGGCGACCTGGTACGCGGACCTGACCAAGGCGTGCCTCGCGGTACGGCGGTGCGTGGGCGTGACGATCTGGGACTACACGGACAAGTACTCGTGGATCCCGGCGTTCTTCCCGGGCGAAGGCGCGGCCCTGCCCTGGGACGAGCAACTCGCTCCCAAACCGGCCTACTTCGCACTGCGCCAAGCGCTCGGCTACAGGGGGTAGTCACCCCTGGACGCACGTCGGGGCCGGTGCGCACCATGTGTGTGCGTCCGGCCCCTGTTGGTCACCGGGCGGAGCGGCGGGGCCGCCCGGGGGTGGTGCGGTGTTCTGTCAGGCGGCGGTCATCACGCTGCCGGCACCGAGCGGGCGGTGCGGTGCGATGATCTGGCCGTCGGGCAG
Source organism: Streptomyces sp. NPDC048417 (assembly GCF_040651615.1). Classification (NCBI taxonomy): domain Bacteria; kingdom Bacillati; phylum Actinomycetota; class Actinomycetes; order Kitasatosporales; family Streptomycetaceae; genus Streptomyces; species Streptomyces sp. NPDC048417. The sequence goes on from NZ_JBEZKI010000035.1 coordinate 18,998, forward strand.
AAGCTCACCGGTGTCCTCGAAGAGCAGGACGCCGTTGCACAGCAGGCTCCATCCCTGCTCCGGGTGGTGCGCCGTCAGGCGGGCGGACTCCCGGTCGGCGGATTCTGCTGTCGGGCACGGTGGCTGGTGCTGGCACATGAGTGGGGTCTCTCGCTCTGTGGTGGTCATCTCGGTCCCCCGTGGTGTTGAGTCGGTCGGAAACCAGTGTTGCCCTCCGGGCGATGTTCCGCAGGGATTTAGCCGCACCGCTTCTCACAGGTTGGAGACGCGTCACTCGCGCGGACGGTTCATCTCGACCGGGAGGCCAATTCGGATGGTTTCGCATGGCCGGATGGGGCTAGTCAGGTCGACGGAGAAGCGTTGCCGGGCTCTTAGAGGTCGTCTCATCTGGTGTGTCCGCCGTAGCAGATGAGGCTGCAGGCGATGGCGGTGAAGGCCAGGAAGTGCTCGGCCTTCCGTTCGTAGCGGCGGTGCACACGGCGGCAGCCGCCCAGCCAGGACATCGTGCGCTCGATCGTCCAGCGATGCCGGCCCAGCCGGGTGGAGGACTCGATGCCCTTGCGGGCGATGCGGTGCCGGATGCCTCGCTTGGGTAGCCATCGGCGCAGGTGGTCGTAGTCGTAGCCCTTGTCCGCGTGGAGCTTGGCGGGCCGTCGCCTGCGCGGGCCGCGACGGGAGCGGATGGGCGGGATGCCGCGCACGAGCGGCTCGAGCGCCTGGCTGTCATGCAGATTCGCGCCGGAGATCCCGATCGAGAGGGATAGACCGGTCCGCTCGGTGATCAAGTGGATCTTCGAGCCCTTCTTGCCCCGGTCTACCGGATTCGGACCTGTCAGGTCCCCCCTTTCAGGGCCCGCATGTTCGCCGAGTCGATGGCGCACCGCGACCAGTCCAACTCACCGCGCGCACCCAACTCGTCGACGATGAGGCGGTGCAGCTTCGCCCAGACCCGGGCGGCGGTCCACTCGGTGAAGCGCCGGTGCGCGGTCGGCCCCGACGGGCCGAGGACCGGCGGCAACTGCCGCCAGGTGCAGCCCGTCGTGGCCAGGAAGATGATCGCGGCCAGCACCTCGCGATCCCCGTACCGGCGCCGACCGCCGCCCTGCGGCCGCGATGGAGCAGGTGGGACCACCCGCTGAAACAGCTCCCACCCCGTCACTCGTTCAAGGGTGACGGGGTACGGCGCGTGACGGTCTCAGGCGGGTGTGATGAGCAGGGGTGCCGGTGTGATCCGGCGGGTCAGCAGGGGCAGCAACTCGGCCACCGGGTGCGGCCGGTGCGCCGCGATGCCGGGCGGGGCCGGGGCGAGCGGGATGAGCAGGTCGGTGGCGGCGGGGTGACCCTCGGCGCCGTCCGCGGTGCGGTCGCCGTGCAGCCACAGGGTGAGCATGTAGAGGCCGGGCAGGGACAACAGGCGCGGCTGGTACGACTGTTGCAGGGCCTCGGCCTGGTGCAGGGCCCGCTCCGTGGAGGAGATGTAGGGCCCCTCGAAGAAGTGCGAGAAGGCCCAGCCGTCCGGGGTGAGCATCGTCTCGGCCGCGGCCACCGCGCGGTCGCCGCAGCGGATCAGGAAGCGCCAGCCGGCCAGCCGGGTTGCGGACATGCCCTCCGGGGCGATCCGGTCCAGGACGTGCACGGGCAGGGGGAGTTCGGGGGTCGCGGGTCCCTGGGCGGTGCGCAGGGAGGGGGTACGGGCCTCGCGGACCGCGGTGGGAGAACCGAGGGCGGTGAGGACGGAACGCAGGGCGGGCGCGGGCGCAGGAGGGAATTGCAGCGGCATGGTGGGTCGCCTCTCGTTCGACAGGCGCGGCGGCGCGAGGGCAGGGGCGGACGGCACTGTCAGCTCACAGGGGGGTCAGAGAGGCGGGGGCCCGGCTCGGTGAAGAGAGGTGCGGGCGTTGTCTGCCGCACGTCATTCAGAGGGCAGGAACCAGACCGTGGGCGCCAGCCTTCTGCCTTGTTCGCGGAGTTTATACGACGCCTGTTCAGACGGTGTTTCACCGGGTCGTTTCACAGAAGTGAACAAGGCGCAATTCAGCCGTTGATACGTGCGGAATCCTCCCGATTTCCGGCCCACCGCGCCCGCGCTGACCTCGGAATACGGGGTTCTCGCGGTCGGCCGAATGTCGTCGGCGTTTTTCACGAGGACATCGGGGAACCCGAAGTTGCATGATGCCCCATGCCCCGTGAATGTGCCGCAGGACACATTCCAACAGACTAGCGGCTACCGGTGCCGCGCGCGACGTTATCGATCGCTTCCGGTGGGCATCATCCCACCTGGACCCGGGACCACCGGCGGCCGGAACCCCGGTCCGCCCATTCGAGGAGGGACGCTTCGATGGGGGAGAAGGTCGTGGCGGGCCGGTTCGACCTGTCCGATCGCCAGCGCTACCGTGAAAAGCTCCGCGACTGTCTGTCGGGGCTGGAGCGACTGCTGGTGGAGAAGCGGTTCGACCGCCCCAAGAACCTCATGGGCGTCGAGATCGAATTGAATCTCGCCGGTGCGGACGGCATGCCGAGAATGTTGAACGGACAGGTTCTTGAACGTATCGCGAGCCGAGATTTCCAAACAGAACTCGCCATGTTCAATCTGGAAGTGAACATAGCTCCACACCGCCTCGGCGGCCGGGTATTCGACCGGCTCGACGAAGAACTCCGGACGTCGCTGGCGTACGCCGACCGCAAGGCGGGCGAGGTGGACGCCGGGATCGTGATGGTCGGCATTCTGCCCACGCTGGAGCGGGACGACCTGGTCTCCGCGAACCTCTCCGAGGTCGACCGGTACACCCTGCTCAACGACCAGATCGTGGCCGCCCGGGGTGAGGACTTCGTGCTCGACATCGAGGGCGTCGAGCACCTCAGGTGCACGTCGAAGTCGATCGCCCCGGAGGCCGCCTGTACCTCCGTCCAGCTGCACCTCCAGGTCACCCCGGCCCGTTTCGCCGACGTGTGGAACGCGGCGCAGGCGGCCTGCGCCGCGCAGATCGCCGTGGGCGCGAACTCCCCCTTCCTCTTCGGCCGCGAACTGTGGCGGGAGTCCCGGCCCCCGCTGTTCCTCCAGGCCACGGACACCCGGCCGCCGGAGCTCCAGGCACAGGGCGTACGGCCGCGCATCTGGTTCGGCGAGCGCTGGATCAGCTCCGCCTACGAGCTCTTCGACGAGAACCTGCGCTACTTCCCGGCGCTGCTGCCGATCTGCGACGAGGAGGACCCGCTGGCCGTGCTGGACGCGGGCGGGGTGCCGAAGCTCGCGGAACTCGTCCTGCACAACGGGACGGTGTACCGCTGGAACCGGCCGGTGTACGGCGTCGCCGACGGTGTCCCGCACCTGCGCGTCGAGAACCGTGTCCTGCCGGCCGGGCCGACCATCACCGACGTCATCGCCAACGCGGCGTTCTACTACGGCCTCGTCCGCGCACTCGCGGAGGAGTCACGACCGGTGTGGACGCGGCTGCCGTTCGCCGCGGCCGAGGCGAACTTCGACGCGGCGTGCCGTCATGGCATAGACGCGCGGCTGGTGTGGCCGAGGAGGGGCCGGTACGGCGGCGGTACGACCGAGGTGGACGCGGTCATCCTGGTCCGCGACGAGCTGCTGCCGCTGGCGGCGGCGGGACTGGACGCGTGGGGGGTGGAAGCCGCCGACCGGGACTTCTATCTGGGCGTGATCGAGGAACGCTGCCGGCGGCGGGTGAACGGGGCGTCCTGGCAGGCGGCGACGTTCCACCGGGCGCTGGAGCGGGGACTGCCGCGGGACGAGGCGCTGGCCGCGATGACGCGGCGCTATGCGGAGCTCATGAACGAAGGGGAGCCGGTGCACACGTGGCCGGTGGGGTTATTGGAGCCGGTGCTGATGGGGTGAGCGGCGAGCGGGAGCGCCGTGGGGTGTTGCCGTGCGTGGTGTGGTGGGGTGTTGCCGTGCGTGGTGCGGCGGGCGTCGCCGTGCGTGGTGCGGCGGGGTGTCGCGGTGCGTGGTGCGGTGGGGTGTTGCCGTGCGTGGTGCGGCGGGCGTCGCCGTGCGTGGTGCGGCGGAGTGTCGCGGTGCGTGGTGCGGCGGAGTGTCGCGGTGCGTGGTGCGGCGGAGTGTCGCGGTGCGTGGTGCGGCGGAGTGTCGCGGTGCGTGGTGCGGCGGGGTGCTGGGCGCGGCGCCGTCGGGGCTGGTCGCGCGGTTCCCCGCGCTCCTGACCACGTTGGCGCGAACTCTCTTCCGCCGCGACGGTACGGCGGTGCCGTGGTAGCCGGCGGGGTCGGTCCGTATCGGTTGCTGCTGCCGCTCCTGCCGTTCCCGCCGCTCCTGCCGTTCCCGCCGCCCCTGCTGCTCCCGCCGCCACGATCGCCTGCGGGATGACCGTGCGGACCGGGCCGTCGCCAGGGCGATCGTGCGGCGGTGGGCCCGGGGACGGGGGTCGGCCGCGCTCGCCCGGTGTTGATCGGGCAAGCTGTGACGTCCCATGACAGTGGTGCTCTTCCTGTCCTCCCGACAGCCCGGCGCGCACGGTCTTCCTTCGTGACTGCTTTCCAGGCAGTGGCGGGGTGAGGATGGGCATGGGGCGGGATTGCTCAACTGGAGGCAGGAGTGCAGGTGGAGGCGGAGCAGGTGGCCGATTCATACCCACTGGAGCGGCCCTCGCGGCGCATGCTCAGGGACGAGACGCTGCTCGTTCTGGGGCTTTCGCTCGGTGCGAGTGGAGTATCCGCCCTGATCAGCTTCATCGGATCGGTCACCAAACCGGGCGGGCTGAAGGACCAGGCGGCGACCCTCAACGCGTCCGCCGCGCCGGGCCGCCCATGGCTGGATCTCGCCTGGCAGCTGTTCGGCATCGCGAGCGCGCTCGTCCCCGTTCTCCTGGTCGCCCATCTCCTGCTGCGCGAGGGCGCGAGCCTGCGCACGCTCGGCTTCGACCGCACCCGCCCCTGGCCCGACCTCGGGCGCGGGGCGGGGATCGCGGCGGTGATCGGCAGCACCGGAATCGCCTTCTACCTGGCCGCACGCGGCCTCGGCTTCAACCTCACGGTGGTGCCCGAGGCGCTGCCGGACGTGTGGTGGAAGTACCCCGTGCTGATCCTCTCCGCGGTGCAGAACGCGATCCTCGAAGAGGTCATCGTCGTCGGCTACCTGCTGCGCCGGCTGGACCAGTTGGGGTGGAGCGCGGGCACGGCTCTGGTGGCCAGTTCCGTACTGCGCGGGTCGTACCACCTCTACCAGGGGATCGGCGGCTTCGTCGGCAACATGGTGATGGGCGTGGTCTTCGTCTACCTGTACCGGCGGTGGGGCCGGGTCGGCCCCCTGGTGGTGGCGCATTCCCTGCTCGACATCGGCGCCTTCGTCGGCTACGCGCTGCTGGCGGGCAAGGTGGGCTGGCTGCCTACGGCGTGAGCAGCTCCCCGTCGATCACGGTGACGGCCCGTCCGGTGAGCAGGGTGCGGTCGCCGCGCAGCGAGGTGCGGACGAAGCCGGTACGGCGGGAGGCCTGGAGCCCGGTCAGATCGGGCCTGCCGAGCCGGGCGGACCAGTGCGGCGCGAGGGCGGTGTGCGCACTGCCGGTCACCGGGTCCTCGTCGATGCCGACGTTCGGGAAGAAGCAGCGGGAGACGTAGTCGTAGCCCCGGGCGGGGTCCGCGGCGCGGGCGGTGGCGATGATTCCGCGCGCGGAGTAGGCGCCGAGGGCCCTGAGGTCGGGGGAGAGGCCGAGCACGGTCTTCTCGTCGGCGAGTTCGACAAGCAGGTCGCCCACGTTCGGCCCGGTGTCGAAGGCGGCGACGGGTTCGGCGCCGAGCGCGTCGGTGACACCGGCGGGGGTGTCGACGCGGGTGAGCGGGGCGGTGGGGAAGTCGAGGGTGATCGCCCCGTCCGTGCCGGGCGTCGCGGTCAGCACTCCGCTGCGGGTGGCGAACCGCACGGGACCCGCCTGCACCCCTGTCGTCACGATCACGTGGGCGGTGGCGAGCGTGGCATGCCCGCACATCGCGACCTCCGTGACCGGGGTGAACCACCGCAACGCCCAGTCGGCGTCAGCGCCCTCGGGCAGGGGGTGCGCGAACGCGGTCTCGGCGTGGTTCACCTCCATGGCGACGTTCTGCATCCACCCGTCATCGGGAAAGCCGTCCAGCAGCACGACCCCGGCCGGGTTCCCGGCGAAAGCCCGCTCGGCAAAGGCATCGACGATTCGAATCCGCATGGACCAGACGTTAGGGCTTCCACGAGACGACCGCCCAAGGCCAATCCGGCCCCGCTGGACCGTTTTCCCTCCACTGGCCCCCACACCACCGACGACCATGCACACCCCGCAAGGGCCACGGGCAACTGAGCTGGTGACAGCGACGGCGCGCCGCTCAGGGGCGCGGGGAACTGCGCGAGCAACGGCGACGGCGCCGCACCGGTTGTCCGAACGCGAGCCACGACGGCGCGCTCGTCAGGGGCGCGGGGCAACTGCGCGGGTGACAGCGACGGCGCGCCGCTCAGGGGCGCGGGGAACTGCGCGAGCGACGGCGACGGCGCCGCACCGATTGTCCGAACGCGAGCCACGACGGCGCGCTCCTCAGGGGCGCGGGGAACTGCGCGAAACCGTGCAACGGCGCCGCACCGGCCACGCGGCCCTCCGGTTCCACGGCGCCCGTGCCCGCCGTCGCCCCCGCCGGAAAAGGGGCCGACCCGCGACGAGTCGGCCCCCCTGAGCGGAACGCTCAGTCCGTGCCCAGTTCCATCGCCGCCCGGTCCAGCAGTTCGTCGGCGTCCGGCGCGGCCTCCCCGCGGGACGCGATCGCCTCGGCGCCACCCTCCGGCATGCTGCCGATCAGGCCCGTCGCCGCGGCCTGCGCCGCACCGATCGCCGGGTTGGCGGAGCCGATCAGGCCGAGGCCCGCGTACTGCTCCAGCTTCGCGCGGGAGTCGGCGATGTCGAGGTTGCGCATGGTCAGCTGGCCGATCCGGTCCACCGGACCGAACGCCGCGTCCTCGGTCCGCTCCATCGACAGCTTGTCGGGGTGGTAGCTGAACGCCGGACCCGTCGTGTCGAGGATCGAGTAGTCCTCGCCGCGCCGCAGCCGCAGCGTCACCTCACCGGTGACGGCCGCGCCGACCCACCGCTGGAGCGACTCGCGGATCATCAGCGCCTGCGGGTCCAGCCACCGGCCCTCGTACATCAGCCGGCCCAGCCGCCGACCCTCGTTGTGGTACTGCGCGACCGTGTCCTCGTTGTGGATCGCGTTGACCAGCCGCTCGTACGCGGCGTGCAGCAGCGCCATGCCCGGCGCCTCGTAGATCCCGCGGCTCTTTGCCTCGATGATCCGGTTCTCGATCTGGTCGGACATGCCGAGGCCGTGCCGGCCGCCGATCGCGTTGGCCTCCATGACCAGCTCGACGGCGGTCTCGAACTCCTTGCCGTTGATCGTCACGGGACGGCCCTGGTCGAAGCCGACGGTCACGTCCTCGGGGAGGATCTCGACCTCGGGGTCCCAGAATCGCACGCCCATGATCGGGTCGACGGTCTCGATGCCGTTGTCCAGGTGCTCCAGGGTCTTCGCCTCGTGCGTGGCGCCCCAGATGTTGGCGTCGGTGGAGTACGCCTTCTCGGTGCTGTCCCGGTACGGCAGCCCGTGCGCGAGCAGCCACTCGGACATCTCCTTGCGGCCGCCGAGCTCGGTGACGAAGTCCGCGTCCAGCCAGGGCTTGTAGATCCGCAGGTGCGGGTTGGCGAGCAGGCCGTACCGGTAGAACCGCTCGATGTCGTTGCCCTTGAAGGTCGAGCCGTCGCCCCAGATCTGGACGTCGTCCTCCAGCATGGCCCGCACCAGCAGCGTGCCGGTGACGGCGCGGCCCAGCGGGGTGGTGTTGAAGTACGCCCGCCCGCCCGAGCGGATGTGGAACGCACCGCAGGTCAGTGCGGCCAGGCCCTCCTCGACCAGCGCCGCCCGGCAGTCGACCAGGCGCGCGATCTCGGCACCGTAGGTCTGGGCGCGGCCGGGCACCGAGGCGATGTCGGGCTCGTCGTACTGGCCGATGTCGGCGGTGTACGTGCACGGGACGGCGCCCTTGTCGCGCATCCACGCGACCGCGACCGAGGTGTCGAGCCCGCCGGAGAAGGCGATGCCGACGCGCTCGCCGGCGGGAAGGGAGGTGAGGACCTTGGACATAGGAAGAGTATGCATCACAACGCATGGTCATGCAAAGCCCCAGTTCGCGGCCCAGGTGTCCTCTCTCAACGAAGTCCGTCGCCCGTACTCGGCTGACCTGCGTGGACTGGATGCGGTGAGACACGTGGACTGGGTTCGTCGAGACGGACTCACCGGGTGGGGACTGGTCGCGTGTGTCAAATTGTCCCGTGTCAGGTGATCCGGCCTGATTCGCTCGTCGTCTCAGGCGATCTGTTCCGGTTGGTGACGCTGTCGGTGGGGCGGCGAGCGATCGTCTCTGTCGCGGCCTGTGACCGGGGTGACATCACTCCATCGACTCCAGAATGCGGTCGAGTGTCCGGCGCCCCATTCTGCTCATCGTCGGATTGGTCTCGACGTAGTACCAGACAAGACCCATCGCCTGTTCGAACGCCCATGCCTTGCCGCGCTCCCACTCCAGATCGTCACAGCCCAGTGTCCGCCGGAGCACTTCCCGCGGGCCTGGCTGCAAAAGGTGCCAGGCACTGACCAGATCCAGCGCGGGGTCGGCCGGGCCGAAGCCGCCGGTGTCGAGTACGCCGCTGAGCCGGTCTCCCGCGACCAGTACATTGCCGGGGATCAAGTCACTATGGCTCATCACGTCGGCACCCGTGCGCGGCAACTCCCGAAGGTGGCTCCACGCCTGGCGCAGCCGGGGCACGTCGAGCAGCTCCTTACTCTCCTCGAAGCACGTCGCCATCCAATCGTCGTGGTGAGCGAGAACGCCGCCGCGACCCTCGCCGCTGAAGAGCCGCCCCCGCGTCGCGGCCTCCCGGAGTGCCGCGATGAAGGCCGCAAGGTCCTCGGCAAAAGCGTCCGACCCACTCGGGTCGGCGTCCGAGGCGACCGTTCCCGGCAGCCATGTCTGGACCGACCACGGCATGGGGTAACCCGCTCCAGGCTTTCCCAGGGCGACGGGTTCCGGGGCGGGGAACCGAGACACCTGCGCCAACTCCGCGCTCGCCTGGGCTTCCTGATGCAGAAACGTCAGCGTCTCGGCGGCATCGGCCAGACGCAGTGGGAAACGCGCCGAGAGGTCGTTCCCGATGCGGAAGATGGCGTTGACCGTCCCGGTCGACGGCAGGAGTCGGATCGCCTTGCCGCTCCACTGAGGGAACTGTTCCTGGACCAAAGCCGCAACGGTTTCGGTGGTCACGTCCACTTGGTCATCGTGCATGGTCATCTCTCGCGCGCTCTTCCACTAGTCCGACTCGAAACGCCGGAAGCAGGCCGGATCAACTGAGGCGACAGCCAGTATTCATGCGCCAGGGTTCGGATCAACTGAGATTTCCGGCTCCGACGAAAGGGCCGGTTGCGGGCGACGACGGTGTCGCGGCGGGTGCAGGGCGCGCCATGGACGGCGTGCCGGCGGCCGCCCTGGAGCGCAGGGGCTGGAAGCGGATGCCGCATCGCGTGTCGATCAGCGCTCGTTGCAGGTCGGCAGTTGCAGGTCGGCAAGGGGGCGTCCCGCCGCCCAGTGTCAGCCCGGGAAGTGCCGCTCACTCCGCGACCAGCGGAACGTACGTACCGGAGCGACCTCCTCGAACCGACTGGTCACACGTCCCGCAACGGACGCCGACGACGCCCGTGCACTGCAGCCATGTACGACAACTCGATGCACGGCCCCGCCCGATCGACCCCAGCCGGTACAGCCATCCAGCACCCCCAGAAAACGACTCATGGGGTGACACGGGACCAAGGGGATGACCGGAAGAGGGTTGCCATGCGAACACTCCCGATATATCGTTGAGGCATCGCGAACGATACGCGACAGATCAACGATGGAATGGAGTGATTGCCATGCGTTCCCACGGACACGAGCGTGGACATGGACAGCGACAGGGACGCCGTGCGGCGTTCGGGCCCTTCGGTCCGGGCGGCCCCGGCTTCGGCCCCGGCGGGCCCGGTTTCGGACCGGGGCACTGGGGGCCGCGAGGGCGCGGCGGTCCCAGGGGGAGGGCGCGGCGCGGTGACGTGCGGGCCTCGATCCTGGCCCTGCTGAAGGACCGCCCGATGCACGGCTACGAGATGATCCAGGAGATCGCCGAGCGCAGCGGCGGTGCGTGGAAGCCCAGCCCCGGCTCGGTCTACCCCACCCTCCAGCTGCTGGAGGACGAGGGTCTGATCACCAGCGAGAGCGAGGGCGGCAAGAAGCTGTTCTCCCTCACCGACAGCGGCCGTACGGCCGCCGACGAGGGCCCGGACGCCCCTTGGGAAGAGGCTTCCCGCGGGGTCGACTTCGAAGCGCTCGGCGAGATCCGGCAGGCCGGCTTCGGCCTGATGGAGGCCTTCGGGCAGGTCTGGAAGACCGGCACCAAGGAGCAGCGCGAGAAGGCGCTGGCCGTCATCAACGAGACCCGCAAGAAGCTGTACCTCATCCTCGCCGATGAGGACTGACCCTCGTGGTCACGGCGAACAGGGCGCCCCGTGGAGTGATCCGCGGGGCGCCCTTCCGGCTGCCCGGGGCTGGGCTCAGGCCACCAGCCCGGCCAGCTTGCGCAGCGACTCGTTCAGCGCGGCCGTCGCCGAGTCCTTGAGCTTGCCCGCCATCAGTGACACGGCCGCGCCCGTGAACTCGCCGTCGATCCGCACCCCCGTCGCGTCCCCGTCCGGGGTCAGCGTGTAGCGGGTCGCGACGGTCACCGCCATCGGGCCCTTGCCGCGGATCGCCAGCACCCGCGCCGGCTCCAGCTCCTCGATGGTCCACTCGACCTCCGCCGGGAAGCCCATCAGCTTCATGTTCTCCTGGAAGGTCCCGCCCACCGTCAGGTTCTCCGGGCCGCCCTTGGGGAAACTGGTGTGGGTCGCGTTCCACTGCCCGTACGCCGACCAGTCGGTGAGCTGTGCCCACACCTTCTCGGCCGGTGCCTGGATGCGTGACTCCGCGCTGACTTCGGCCATGCGACCACCCCTTCGTATCGGGCTACGGTGTCGCGGAACGTAGCCGCAGGGCCTCGAACATTCAATACTGATGAACCGTCAGGAAATGTGCGGATCCCCGGTCGCGCCCGGAGCCTCAGACCACCCGCCGTATCTCCGCCGCGTCGAACAGGTCCCAGGCCCGCGGGAAGGCGCTTTCGTCGTGGCAGTGCCACGCGTCCCAGAACAGGTCCGCGAGCAGCGCGTCCTCCGGCGCGTACACCCGGTACACGTACTGCCTGCCGTCGACCGCAGGCAGCGCGACCAGCCAGCAACCGCACCCGCTCTCCATAACGACGAGAGACGTACGACCGGTGCGCGGCGGTTGCGCATGGGGCGCACGGCAAGACGGCGCGCGCCCCGTGCGGGGGAATCGGCCTGATCTCATCCGTAAGGAGGAGATTCCGGCCGTCGCCGTCCACTCTGCGTGGGACGCGAAGATGCTTCCCCTCGGCGATGACTCAAGCGCTTGCGGTTGATGAGGTAGGGGATGTGCAACCCCGTATTCCCCGCCAGTCCGTCCAGGACCAGGGCGGCATCCACACGGACGACGATGCCGGGCTCGGCGCCGAGCTGGCAGCGGTGGTCGCCGGTGCCCGCCGGAGGGCGGTGCGGGACGGGGACCGCCAGGTCGACACCGCCCATCTGCTGCACTCGCTGATCGAGCACGACCCCGAGGTCCGCGCCGTCATCGGCGACGCCCCGCAACTCGCCCGGCTGCTCGGCTATCTCGTGCAGCGCAGCATCGGCTACGGGCTGCGCTGGCAGAGCGGGGTCGAGGACTCCGGCGCGCTGCCGGCCGTTGCGCAGGCCGGGGCGAAGGGGGACGGGGCCTGGTCGCCGGTGGCCGCGGCCGCCCTGGAGTACGCCCGTAGCCGCGCCCGGCGCCGCACCGCCGACCGGGCCGAGGGCACCGATCTGCTGGCGGGCCTCGTCGTGGATCCGGAGTCCCGGGCCGTGGAGGTGCTGGAGCGGGCCGGAGTGGCCGCCCGTGCCCTGGCCGTGCGGGTCGACGGGGATGGCGGAGTGTGGGACGCCGAGACGGAAAGCCGCACGTCCAGCCGTTGAGACAGGGGTCAAAGGGCGTGACGCTCATGTCGTCCCCTGGCATCATGTGCCGGTGCGTATCACTGACAGCAGCCATGGCAGGGGCCTCGGGCTCTCCCTCGCCCTCGGATCGGCACTCGCCTTCGGCGGCTCCGGCGTCGCGGCCAAGCCGCTGATCGAGGCCGGGCTCGACCCGCTGCACGTGGTGTGGCTGCGGGTGGCGGGCGCCGCCCTGGTGATGCTGCCGCTCGCCGTCCGCCACCGTGACCTGCCGCGCCGCCGGCCCGCGCTGCTCGCCGGGTTCGGCCTGCTCGCCGTCGCCGGTGTCCAGGCCTGCTACTTCGCCGCGATCTCCCGCATACCCGTGGGGGTGGCGCTGCTCGTGGAGTACCTCGCCCCCGCGCTGGTGCTCGGCTGGGTCCGATTCGTACAGCGCCGGCCGGTCACCCGCGCTGCCGCGCTCGGCGTCGCCCTCGCGGCCGGCGGTCTCGCGTGCGTCGTCGAGGTGTGGGCGGGGCTGAGCTTCGACGCGCTGGGGCTGACGCTGGCACTGGCGGCGGCGTGCTGTCAGGTGGGGTACTTCGTGCTCGCCGATCACGGTGGCGGAGACGGCGTGGATCCCCTGGGGGTCATCGCGTACGGGCTGCTGGTGGGGGCCGCTGTGCTGACGGTCGTGGCGCGGCCGTGGGCGATGGACTGGTCGGTGCTGGCCGGCTCCGCGCGGATGAACGGGACGACGGTGCCGGCGTTCGCCCTGCTGGCGTGGATCGTGCTGGTCGCGACGGTCATCGCCTACGTCACCGGTGTGCTGTCGGTGCGGCGGCTGTCTCCGCAGGTCGCGGGGGTGGTGGCCTGTCTCGAGGCGGTCGTGGCGACCGTGCTGGCCTGGGTACTGCTGGGGGAGCGGCTGGCGGCGCCGCAGGTACTGGGCGGGGCCGTTGTGCTGCTGGGCGCGTTCATCGCGCAGTCCTCGACGCCGGCGAAGGAGTCGGTGGTGGACCGGAGCGTGGTGGAGGGGCGGGTCGCCTCGACGTCCGCGGGATGACCGTCCGCCGGCGGGTGCGGGTGCGGGGGCTCCGTGGGCGGTGTCGCCTCGCCACGGCCCCGCGCACCCACCGAAGGGGCGCGCAGGCCCTTGCCGGAACGTGCGTCAGGCGTGCTTGAGGTACGACGGAACCGGTACGTCCGCCGCCAGGTCGCCGTTGGCGATCGGCGTGCCGTACCCCTTTCGCAGCGGCACCACGCCCGCCCAGTACGGCAGGTCCAGGTCCTCGGGCTCGTCGTTGGCGGCACCCGTGCGGGTCTTGGCCGAGACCTCGTCCAGGTCCAGGCGGATCACCGCCGTCGCGGCCAGTTCCTTCCGGTCGGCCGGGCGGGAGTCGGCGGAGCGGCCCGGCACCACGTGGTCGACCAGGGCGTCCAGCGCGAGACGCTTCTCCTCGGGGTCGGTGACCTGGTGGGCGACGCCGTGCACCACGACCGAGCGGTAGTTGATCGAGTGGTGGAAGGCGGAGCGGGCCAGCACCAGGCCGTCCACATGGGTGACCGTCACGCACACCGGGAGCCCGGGGTCGGCCTGTCCGGTCATCCGCAGCGGGCGCGAGCCCGTCGAGCCGTGCACGTACAGCACCTCGCCGACCCGGGCGAACAGCGTCGGCAGCACCACCGGCGCGCCGTCGCGCACGAAGCCGAGGTGGCAGACATAGCCCTCGTCGAGGATCGAGTGCACCACTTCCCTGTCGTACGACGCCCGCTCGGCGGAGCGTGTCGGGACGGTGCGGTCGGACGGGGTGTAGGCGGCGGGCTGCGTCGGTACGGTCCCCTGCACGGCGGGCTCAGCGGTCTCCATTGCGCATCTCCATTGCACTAGTGCATAATCTACTTTGTGCTAGGAGAATATCGGATCGAAGGCCGGGGCGCAGCGGAGATTGCGGCCAGCGTCGAGCGCGCGGTGGGTACGGGAGAGCTGGAGCCGGGCCAACTGCTGCCGCCGATGCGGGAGTTGGCGGGACGGCTCGGGGTGAACCCCAATACGGTCGCGGCCGCGTACCGCACCCTGCGCGAGCGCGGGGTCATCGAGACCGCCGGCCGGCGGGGCAGCCGTATCCGCTCCAAGCCGGCCACCACCGGACGGGACCGGATCCGGGTCGACGTCCCGCCCGGCGTGCGCGACCTGTCCTCCGGCAACCCCGACCCCGCGCTGCTCCCCGCCCTCGCCCCGGCCCTGACGGCCCTGGCCGCCGACGAGGGCGAGCGTGACCCGGTCCTCTACGGCGCCGACCCCGTCGAGCAGGAGCTGGAGCGGATCTCGCGCGCCGAACTCACCGCCGACGGCGTGCCCGACGGGCCGTTCACCGTCACCTCCGGCTCCCTCGACGCCGTCGAGCGGGTCCTGCTGGCCCACCTCAAGCCGGGCGACCCGGTCGCCGTCGAGGACCCCGGATGGGGCCGCACCCTCGATCTCGTCCCCGCACTGGGGCTGCGCACCGTCCCGGTGGCCGTCGACGACGACGGACCGAGCGCCGACAGCCTGCGCCGGGCGCTGGAGTCCGGGGCGCGCGCCCTGATCGTCACCGCCAGGGCGCACAACCCCACCGGTGCCGCGGTGAGCGCCGCACGCGCGCGTGCGCTGCGTGCCGTGCTGCGCGACCACCCGCACACCGTGCTGATCGAGGACGACCATGGCCACGGCATCGTCGACCTGCCCCTGCACCCCCTGGTGGGCACCACCCGGCACTGGGCCTTCGTGCGCTCGGCCGCCAAGGCCTACGGCCCGGACCTGCGGCTGGCCGTCATGACCGGCGACGAGCTCACCATCGACCGGGTGCGGGGCCGGCAGCGGCTGGGGCCGGGCTGGGTGAGCCGCCTGCTCCAGCGCACGGTGGTCCGGATGCGGACGGACGGGGCGGTGCACGGCCCGCAGGTGGCGGCGGCCTACCGGGCCCGCCGTGAGCTGCTGATCGACGCGCTCGCGGACCACGGCATCGAGGCGCACGGCCGCAGCGGCATGAACGTCTGGGTCCCGGTCCCGGACGAGACGGGCGCGGTGTCCCGTCTGCTGCGCGAGGGGTGGGCGGTGTCCCCCGGGGCGCGGTACCGCCTGGCCTCACCGTCCGGCATCCGGATCACGGTCTCGACATTGACCCCCGAGGAGACCGGCCCGCTGGCGGCGGCCGTCGCGGCGGCGGTCGCACCGGCGAAGGGCGGCATCCAGGCCTAGGCGGGACCGGGCCCCCACCGCGGCTGAGGTCGTGTCGCGGATACTGGCACCTGACGTCGTAGCACAAGGGAGATTTCCCGGTGAGTACCTCTTAGGATCACTTACATGTTGAATCTGGAGCGCCTGCGCACCCTCGATGCCCTCGCCCGGCACGGCTCGGTGAGCGGGGCCGCCGAGGCCCTGCACGTCACCACGTCGGCGGTGTCGCAGCAGATGGGCAAGCTGGAACGGGAGGTGGACCAGCGGCTCCTCGCCAAGAACGGCCGGGGGGTGCGGCTCACCGACGCCGGCCGGCTGCTCGCCGAGCACGCGGCCCGGATCCTCTCCCAGGTGGAGCTGGCCCAGTCCGACCTGGAGGCGCACCGGGGGCAGGTCGTCGGCGAGCTCGCAGTGGCGGCGTTCCCGACGGCCGCCCGCGGCCTGTTCCCGATCGCGCTGGCCGCCCTGCGCGCCCAGCACCCGGCGCTGCGCGTGCGCTCCACCGAACTGGAACCGGAGAACGGCGTCGCCGGGGTGGTACGCGGCGACCTCGACCTCGCCGTCGTCCTGGACTGGTACAACAAGCCGATGCCACTGCCCGACGGGCTGGTCAAGGCGCCGCTGCTGGACGACCCCGCCGATGTGGCCCTGCCGGTCGCGCACCGGCTGGCCGGGCGCGACGAGGTGGACCTGGGGGAGTTCGCCGACGACGAGTGGATCACCTGGGGCGAGGGCGAGTTCTGCCACGAGTGGCTGATGTTCACGCTGCGATCCCGCGGCATCGAACCGCTCATCGGCCACCGCGCGGCCGAGACCCACACCCAACTCAACCTGGTGGCCGCCGGGCTGGGGGTCTGCATCGCCCCGCTGCTGGGCCGCCATCCGGTGCCGGAGGGCGTCCTCATGGTGCCGCTGAAGCAGCGGGCGCGCCGCCATGTGTACGCCGTCTGGCGGGCCGATGCCGACCGCCGCCCCTCGATCCGCGCGGCGGTACGGGCCCTGCGGGGCGCGGCCGAGGCGATCTCCTGAACCGCCCCGCGCCGAACCCCGACCGACCGTGAGGGGGCGGAGCGCGGCCGTTCAGCGCAGTACGGCCGCCAGCAGGTCGGTGCCCAGCGCCGTCAGGTCGGGCAGGCTGAGGGTGTAGCGGACGTAACGGCCGTGGCGCCGGGCGGTGAGCAGGCCCGCGCGGCGCAGGACGGCGAGGTGGCGGGAGACTTCGGGCGGCGAGAGTTCCCAGGCGTGGGCCAGCTCTCGGGTGGTGTGCGGGCCACGGGCCAGCGTGCGCAGCAGCCGCAGCCGTACCGGATGCGCGAGTGCCTCCAGCCGTAGCGTGACCGTCTCCAGCGGCACCGGCTCCGACGGGCCGGGCTCGGCCACGGGGTACTGCACCACCGGCTGCCACCCCGGTGTGTGGACCGCCACCAGGTGGGGGTGGCCGAAGACGGTCGGGATGAAGGTGACTCCGGTGCCGTGGGCGGCGGTCGACTTGTCCTGCAGCTTGTCCACGATGATGCGGTCGCCGTCCGGTGCCAGGGTGACCGCGCCGGAGACCGAGGCGAGGGCCGCGCCGAGACCCTGGTGCTTCAACACGTCGTTCTTCAGCCGCAGATCGGCGGCGAGCCGCACCGCGATAGCCGTCCAGGCGGCGTCGAAGAACGCCTCGGCACATTGTGCGAGGGTGTCGCGCAACCGGGCCCGCACCGCGGCCGGATCCGCGAGCAGCCGTTCCGCGAAGGCCTCCTGGGACGCGCCGCGGGCCTGCGCCAGATCCAGGGCCCGCTGCCGCGCGGCCGGGTCGGCGAGCGGCGACCGGGCGGCGAAGTGCACCCGGCTGCTGCCGCACGTGGTGACGAGCGCGGCGGTCACATACCGTTCGTCGTCGATCCGGTCCACGTCGTCCAACTCCTCGGCGAGGGTGGGCCGGGGCCGGGCGGGGATCAGGAAGTCCGCCTGCGAGGACCGCCAGAGGAAGTCCGCCTCCCGGAGCCGCTCGGCCAGCTCCGGCCGCAGCCCGGCCCAGACGTCCGCGGCCCAGCCGGCCAGCTGCGGATGATGCCCGGGTTCGGCCAGCACATGCAGCATCGCGGTCAGCTCGGCCAGCGGCGAGGCGGCGAACCGCAGCCGCTCGGCCGGCGGCCCGCTGATGTCGATGCGAAGCGTCATCCGGTCATCATCCCCGGCCGGACGGTGGACGACGACGCCGGTTGACGGTATCCGTCAACCGGCGTGCCGCGCACGGCGGGCGAACGCAGCTTGGGCCCCATGACCACCACCACCGGCATCCGGCCCCGCACCCTCGTCCGGGCCTCCGGAGGCCCCCGCTATGCCTTTGCCCTCGCCGTGGACGCGCTCGGCACCGGCCTGTTGCGGCCCTTTCTGCTGCTCTACGGGATGACGGTGCTGCGGCTGTCCGCGCCCGTCACCGGCGCCGCCATGACCGTCGGCATCGTCGCGGGCCTGGTGTGCGTGCCCGCGGTGGGCCGCTGGCTGGACCGGGGCGCCCGGAGCACGGCCGTGGCGGCGTCGATGCTGGTGCGGGTGGCGGGCGTGGTCCTGCTGCTGGCGGCCCCGGCGGGACACGTCTCCTCGTTCGTGGCGGCGGCGCTCTTCCTCGGCATCGGCAACCAGGCCTGGCCCGCCGCCCACGCCGCCCTCGTGGCCACGGTCGCCCACGGCCGGGAACGCGACGCGGCCCTGGCAGCCGGCCGTGCCCTGCGCAACGCCGGTATGGGCGTCGGCGCACTCGTCGCCACCGCCTGCCTGGCGGGCGGCAGCAGCGCGTTCCGGGCACTGGCGGCCGGCACCGGGCTCGCCTACTGCGCCGCCGCGGCCCTGGCCTGGTCGGTCCGCATCCACGCGCACCCGGCCGCCACCCCGACGGAGGACGGGGCCGGCCGGCCCGCACCCCGGATGCGCGCACTTCTGATCGCCAACGTGGTCTACGTCTTCTGCCTCAACGTCCCCGAAGTCGCGCTCCCGCTGGTCCTGGTGACGCAGCTGCACGCGTCCCCGGTGTGGTCGGCCGTGATCTTCGTGGCCAACACGGTGCTGGTGGTCGTCCTCCAGGTACCGGTCACCGTGCTGATGTCCCGGTTCTCCCGGCGGACCGCGCTCGCCCTGGCCGGCCTGCTGCTCACCGCGTCCTACCTCGGCTTCCTCGCGGTCACCGGGGCGGGACCCGGCTGGGGCGCCCCGGCCCTCGCCGCGGTGTCCGTGGTCTGCACCCTCGGCGAGATCGGCTACGCCGGCAGCGCCACCGCCCTCGTGACCCATCTCGCCCCGGCCCAGGTCCTGGGCCGGTCCCTGGCCCGCTTCCAGCTCTCCACGGGGTTCGGCCTCGCGGTCTCCCCGGCGGTCATCACCACGCTCGCGGCGCGTGGCCCGGCCGCCCTCTGGGGCACCCTGGCCGCGGCCACCCTGGCCGCGGCCACCCTGCTGTCCGCCGCGGCCGTCGCCACCGAGTAGGTGCGATCCTCCTCAGCTCCCCAGCTTGCGGAAGTCCCAGGAGGCGGTCTTCGTCGGGGTCAGCCGGGCCCAGGCGTGCCTGCCGTCGTGCGGCATCTCGTCCAGGCCGAAGTTCTTGCGGGCGAACAGGGTCTCGACGTAGTCGAGTTCGGCGACCAGCTCACCGGTGCGCGGCACCTCGCCCACGAACTCGACGGTCCCTCTCAGCTCCACGCCGCGCAACTGGTCGTACTCCTCACCGGAGTCGACCACGACCGCCACCCGCGGATCGCGGCTCAGGTCCTTCCAGCGCTGGCTGCGCACCACCGAGTACAGCCACAGCGACTTGCCGTCCCAGGCGAACCACAGGGCGCTGACATGCGGGGCGCCGGACGCCGACACGGTCGCGACCCGGCAGGTGCGCTGTGTGGTGAGGAACTCGTCCAGCTCACCGGGCGTCATCATGATCTTCCGGCCCCGGCGCTGCGTGTCGGTCATGCGGCCCCCTCTTCTTCCGTTCCCGCGCAATGCTGGTTAGTCTCGCCCGCCCCGCACCAAGGCGGAAGGGGGCGTCACATGCCGTCGTACGAACGGCTCGCGGAGCTCATCGATCCCGTGAGCACCGTCCTGCTCACCGTGGAGTGCCAGCAGGGCGTGGTCGGCCCGCACAGCGCGCTGCCCGAACTCGCCCAAGAGGCCCGGGCGTCGGGCGCCCTTGCCAATATCGCCCGGCTGGTCGCCGCCGCGCACGACACCGGCGTCCAGGTGATCCACGCGCTCGCCGAACGCCGCCCCGACGGCCGGGGGGCGAACCGCAACGCCCGCCTGTTCCGTGCCGCCGAACGGCTGCCCGTCCAGCAGCTCTCCGGTACCGCGGCGGTCCGCGTCGCACCCCCCATCGAGGTCTCGGAGGAGGACCTGGTGGTACGGCGGCTGCACGGCCTGTCGCCGATCCAGGGGACCGACGTCGACCCGCTGCTGCGCAACCTCGGCTGCCGCACCCTGATCGTCACCGGGGTCTCGGCCAACGTGGCCGTCCCCAACGCCGTGTTCGACGCGGTGAACCGGGGCTACACGGCCGTCGTCCCGGTCGACGCCATCGCGGGAGTGCCCTCCGAGTACACCCCCGCGATGGTCCGCAACACCCTCGCGTTGGTCGCTACGGTCGCGACCACGGACGAGGTGCTCGGCTGCCTCAAGAACCCGCGCGGGCGGGCCTGAGCCGAGGGTCAGGCCAGTGTGATCTGGTCACCGGAGACGGTGATGTTCGCGGCCGTCAGACCCGTCGTCGCCGGGCCCTTCTTCACGCTGCCGTCGGCGATGGCGAACTCACTGCCGTGGCAGGGACAGACGATCGCGCCGTTGGCGATGCTCGACACCGCGCAGCCCGCGTGCGGGCACTTCGTCGAGAACGCCTTGTAGGTGCCCGACGCCGGCTGGGTGACGACCACGGCCTGGTCCTTGTAGATCGTGCCGCCGCCCTCGGGTATGTCCGAGGTCTTGGCGAGCGCGGAGCCACCGGCCGCCGCCGTGGAGGTGTCGGTCGAGCCGCCGCCCGAGCCGTTGCTGTCCTGGGTGGTGGAGCCACCGCCCGTGTTGTTCGTGGTCGAGCTCGAGTTGTCGTCGGACGACCCGCAGGCGGTCAGCGCGGCGGCGAGCCCCGCCGCTCCGGCAGCCGCCATGATCGTGCGGCGGGCCGGTTTGGCAGAGGGGTTGAGCGATGCGCTGGTCATGTGAGGGATTCCCTTCCGCGGAGCTTCTCGTTGATCCGTCCAGGGGTACGGTCTTCGGGCACCACCTGTTCAGACGGCATCCCGATAGTGACCACCTCGACATGAGCCCCCGGTAAAACGTCGCTGTCGGTTCCCTGTCGGCGTCCGCGGCCGACGGTCGATTCGGGACGAGACGGGCCGTGTCGCCCCCAGGGAGAGCGGTAGATGCCGAGATGCCGGCGGGCCGCGGCCCGCCGGGTGATGAGAGGGCGGTCCGATTCCGGGAAGTCTGTCCGTCGCTCGGCGAAGACCGGATGCGATCAAATGGATAAGGTAACCCTAAGTTTGTATGGCTGTCGCTGTTGAGTGGCGGCGTCGCGTGCCTTCGCCGGGGGATCATGCCCTGATGGCCCACCGCCGGTCCCGGCGGGCGGCCACGTCCGCGGCGTCACGGCTGAAGCCGGCCGCCGCCGCAGAGGGAGGCTCGATGACGGACTTCGCAGGCGCATCGCGCGGGCCGGTGGCGGAGACACCGTCCCGGGGAACGACGGTGACACTCGCCCGGGTTCGGCTGGGGGCGGGCGGACCGCTCGTCCGCGTGCGGGTGGCGGACGGCAGGGTCACCCATGTGGTCGCGGAGCAGGAGAGGCCGGAGTCCGCCGGACTCGTCGCGGGTGACCGGGTCCTCGACCTGGACGGGCGGGTACTCCTGCCCGGACTGTGGGACGCCCACGTCCATCTCGCCGAGTGGGCCAGCGCGCGCCGCAGGCTCGATCTGTCCGGCACCGCCTCCGCGCCGGAGGTGGCCGACCGGGTCCGCGACCACGGCCGTGCGGCCCCCGGCGGATCGGTGCTGTTCGGGTACGGCTTCCGGGACGGGCTCTGGAGCGACGCCCCGCACAAGGAACTGCTCGACGCGGCCCTGCCGGATCGTCCGGTCGCCCTGGTCAGTGCCGATCTGCACGCCGTGTGGCTGAACTCCGCCTGCCTGGCCCTGGCCGGCCGGGGCGACCACCCGACCGGGCTGGTCCGGGAGCACGAGGGACACGTGGTCCTCTCGGCCCTTCCCGAGGCACCGGCCGAGACGGTGGACGGCTGGGTCGCCGACGCCTGCCGGGCCGCCGCCGCACGCGGGATCACCGGTGTCATCGACTTCCAGTTCGGCGACACGGTGGGCGCCTGGGAGCGGCGCTCGGCGCAGTCCCCGCCGGCCGTACGGGTGGCCGCGGCCGTCTACCCGAGCCACCTGGACGCGGCCCTGGCGCGCGGACTGCGTACCGGGTCCCGGATCGGCGCGCACGGGGACCTGGTGCGCATCGGCCCGCTCAAGCTCTTCACGGACGGCTCGCTCAACACCCGCACCGCGCTGTGCCGCGACCCCTACCCCGGCCTCGAGGGCACGGACGGCGCCCACGGCATCGAGCAGACGCCACCGGACGAGTTGGTGCGGTTGATGCGCCGGGCCGCCGCCCACGGCATCGAACCCGCGGTGCACGCCATCGGCGACCGCGCCAACACCGTGGCCCTGGACGCCTTCGAGGCCGTGCGCTGCCGTGGCCGGATCGAACACGCCCAGCTGTTGAGCCCCGAAGACCTGCCGCGCTTCGCGGAGTTGGACGTCGTCGCGGGGGTGCAGCCCCGGCATGCCACGGACGACCGGGACGTGGCCGACCGGTACTGGGCCGGCCGCACCGAACGCGCCTTCGCCTACGCCGACCTGCTGGCCGCCGGGGCGCGGCTGGAGTTCGGCTCGGACGCCCCCGTCTCACCGCTCGACCCCTGGCTCGCCGTCGCGTCGGCCGTCAGCCGCACCGACGACGGCCGCCCCGCCTGGCACCCGGAACAGCGCCTGCCGATACGGGACGCGCTGGCCGCGGCGGCGCGCGGGCGCCGGCTCATCAGGGTCGGGGACCCCGCCGACCTGGTGGTCGTCGACGCGGATCCGCTGACGGCGGATCCGGACACGCTGCGCGCGATGCCGGTGCACGCCACGATGACGGACGGCCGCTGGACCCACGGGCCGTACTGAGTCCGCTCTGTGTCGCCGACGCCGCTCTGTGTTGCCGACCGCGTTCGACGACCGGTCACGGGAAGCCCCGTGGCCCGGACGGGACCGTACCGTCCGGGCCACGGGAGTGCGGGGGCGAGGTCAGGCCGCCGTCAGCCGGTCGGCCAGCACGGACCGGTGGATCTCCTCCGCCCGGACCGCGACGGTCGACAGCAGTGTGCTGGTGAGCCCGTGGGTGTGCTCGGTGCCGCCCTGGAGGTAGATGCCCGCGGTGACGTCCGGCACCGTCTCGACGCGGTGGTCCCGGCCCACTCTAATCTCGTCCCCGTCGTCCTTGAGGCGCAGTTTGGCCGCGTCGCCGAGGAGCGCCGCCAGGTCCCGGGGCCGGTAGCCGGTGGCGAGCACCAGCACGTCGGCGGGCAGCACCCGCCGCTCGCCGGTGGGCAGGAACTCGACGGCGACGCCGAGTCCGCCGTCGGCGACTGGCGGGCCCGTACCCTGGGCGCGGAGCGCGCAGGCGGCCCGGTCCTGGTCGACCTGGAGGGCCACGGCCGGGAGGAGGAAATCGCGGGCGACGCCGACCTGTCCCGTACGGTCGGCTGGTTCACCAGCGTGGTCCCGGTACGGCTCGACCCGGGCGAGGCCGGCCCGGACGCCCTCGCGGGCGGGGCCGCGCTGGACGGGGCGGTGGCCCGGATCCGGGAGCACCTCACCGACCTCCCCACGGCCGGTATCGGGCACGGCCTGCTGCGTCACCTCAACCCGGTGACCGGTCCGCTCCTCGCTGAACTCGGCGACCCGCAGATCGAGTTCAACTACATGGGCCGCTTCGACCGGCCGGCCGCCGCTGACTGGTCCTACGCCGCAGAGGAGTCCGCCGCCGACCTCGACGCCGACCCGGGCATGCCGATGTCCCGCGCGCTCACTCTCAACGCCCTCGCCGAGGACCGCCCCGAGGGGCCGGAACTCAGCGCCCACTGGGCGTACGCGGCCGAACTCCTCACCGAGGACGCGGTACGGGCGCTGGCCGAGACCTGGTTCCGCGCGCTGGAGGCGCTGGTAGTCCGCGCGGACGAACCGAACGGACCGACCGAACCCACCGAACAGACCGAAAGGCAGGGACCCGCTGACATGAGCAACCCGTTCGAGAACCCAGACGGCCTCTACTCCGTCCTCGTCAACGACGAGGGCCGGCACAGCCTGTGGCCCGACTTCGTGGACGTCCCGGCGGGCTCGACGGTCGTCCACGGCCCGGCGGGCCGCCAGGAGTGCCTGGACCCCATCGAGACCCGCTGGACGGACCTGCGGCCGAGGAGCCTCGTCGACGGATCCCGACAGACTGCGAGAAAGACGGAAAGGGGGGTGGGGGCCGGTCCCGGCCCCACCCCCCTTTCCGTTGCGCGCTACGACGCCGGGTTCTCGACCTTCGTGGCGGCCTTGCCGTCCACGGCCGCGGCCAGCTGCGGCACCAGGCGGTCCAGGACGTAGGGGATGCTCAGCGCGGTCGACAGGGACACCGCGTTGCCGTAGTCGCTGCTCTCCTTGATGTAGACCTCACGGCCCTGCTTCACCACGTTCAGATCGCCGTGGATCGGGTCACTGTGCGGCTTGGTGACCGACGTGGTGGTGTCCGGCGCGATCCGTACGGCCACGTCCTGGTCGAGCAGGTGGTAGCGCTCCTTGCTGATCTGGGCGCCGAACTGCTGGGCGTCGGTCTTCGGCGCGGCAGCCGCCCGCGTCACCCGGTTCAGGACGGCCGCGCCGTGCGATCCGCACCGGTCATTTGCGGGTCGCCTCGATGACGTTCATTCCGGGCGGTCCCTCGACGACCCCGTCGAGCACCCAGTCGGCCCGTTCCAGGAGTTCTCGATAGTCGGTGAGGGTGCGTTCGCGGGCGCCAGGGTAGAGGGCCATCATCACCAGGTCGGACCAGCTCTGCGCCGGCCGCGGCAGGCCGTCCTCCGGCAGCAGGTCCTCAAAGATCCGCAGGCGGGTCCCTGCGGGGGCCGTCCGTCTGATCGCGCCGAGTATCCCGGCCACGGCGTCGTCGTCCCAGTCGTGCAGCACTCGGGAGAGCAGATACATGTCGGCCGGCGGCGGCGTGTCGAACAGGTTCCCGCTCTGCACCGTGCACCGGGCGAGGACGCCCTGTTCCTCCAGGAACGCCTCGGCGTGCTCGCGCACCAGCGGCTGGTCCACCAGGATCCCGCGTGCTCCCGGCTCCTCCTGGAGCACGGCCGCGATCAGCGCGCCGAACCCGCCCCCGATGTCGGCGACAGTTTCGCCGACAGGCCAGTCCAGCAGGGGCACACACGGCAGGGACAGCAGCCGGGCCTGCTCCGCCATGGCCTCGCCGAACACCTGCTGCTCTCGCGGGCGGGTCGTCAGATGGTCCCAGAACCCGGTGCCGAGCACGGACTCGGTGGCCGGCCTGCCTGTCCTGATCGTCTCGGTCAGACCGTGCGCGACGTCCAGTATTCCGAACGTCGCGAAGGTCGCCCGCAACGACATCGGATGCCGGCCGCACAGCAGTCGGCCGCGCCGTGTCAGCCCCACTTCGTCGTTCTCGGGCGTGTAGGTGAACAGCGCGTGCCCGGCCAGTAGCCGTACCACCCGCCGCAGCGCGTCCTCGTCGGCGCCGACCTCGGCCGCGAGGGGCCCGACACGGCGTGGCGAGTCCGCCAACAGGTCGGGGACTCCGAGGCGGGCGACGGCACAGACGCAGTGGACGGCGATCCCCTGCTGGTAGAGGTCAAAAAGCGCAGCGACCTCGGACACTGACTCGTCCGTCATCTCTTCGGCTCCCGCCGCTCGTCCGTCGTCGAATCGGCTCCTGGCTAACCACTGAGCATGTCCGTCGTCGGCTGCCCAGGGCTGCTGGGTGACTCCGTCGCGCTCTTCTCGGGCAGCAGCCGTTCGCTCATCAGCACGACGAAGGCCGCCAGGTTCAGCAGTCCGCCGAGCAGGAAGAGGCCGCCGGGCCCGAGGGTCGGCAGGACCAGTCCGCCGACGAAGGCGCCGACGGCGATTCCGACGTTGTACGCGGCCGAGTTCATGGCCAGGCCGATCTCGGTCCTGCCGGGGGCGACGATCAGGATGCGGCTCTGGGTGGCCGTGAAGACCGGAGCGGCGGAGAGGCCGAACAGGGCCATCATGGCGACGACCACCGCCTGTGTGGAACTGAACTGGTACATCGCGGTCAGTGCGACCGCCTGGAGCGCCACCGGCAGTGCCACGCCGACCGCGGGCATCCGGTCGACGAGGGCGCCGAGCCCCAGGACGCCGGCGACGCCCGCCGCTCCGAACACCATCAGCAGCACGCTGACCGTGTCAGTGCTGAAACCGGCGTCCTTGGTGAGGAACTCGGTGACGTAGGTGAAGGCGGCGAAGGCGCCCGTGACAGACAGCGCGGTGGTCCCCAGCACCAGGGCGAACCGGCGGCCGTCGGGCTGGGAGGCGTACGCCGAGTGTCCCTCTTCAGGGCGTGAGGTGGGCAGCAGCAGGGCGATGGTGACCAGCGACAGCAGGCCGAGACCGCTGAGCACCAGGAACGGCGTCTGCCAGTCGGTCTGCTGGCCCAGCCAGGTGCCCGTCGGTACCCCGAGCACCGTGGCGAGCGACCCGCCGACGGCCGTGACGACGACGACCCGGCCCCGTACCCGTTGCGGGAACAGACCCACCGCGACCGGCATCATCACCGCCCAGAACACGGCCTGGGCGAGGGCGATGCACACCCTCGAGGCCAGCAGGATCCAGTACGACGACGTGGCCACCGAGGCCCAGGTCGCGAGCACGAACACGGCGAGGACGACGGAGAGCAGCTGGCGCCGCGGGGTTCGGCGGGTCAGCTGGGCGAGCGGCACCGACATGAGCGCCACCGCCAGCCCGTAGCCGGTGACCAGGTATCCCACCGACGACACCGACACGTCGAAGTCGGACGCGACGAGCCCGAGCAGTCCGATCGGCAGGCTTTCGGTCGTGTTGAACACGAAGGCGGCCAACGACAGGGCGGCGACGACAGCGGCTCGCCGCCGCATGTCGAACTGAACCATACAGATGTCCCATCTCGATCCGCGGAAGAGCGGAAGGTGTGCGTTCAGCCCCAGAGTTCCGGTGCGGGCGGGCTCAGCCAGCCGTTCACACAGGGAATCGAGGGCTCGGTGTCCTCGGTCAGGATGAGATGGCCCGCGATGTCCCGGAACTCGGCGAAACCGGCCACCTGGAATGCCGCGGCCGTCGCCAGCGAACTCGCGGCGAAGCAGCCCACCATGAGGCGCAGACCGCGCTCGCGTGCCTGCTCGACGATCCGCAGCGCCGCTGTGAGGCCGCCGCACTTGTCGAGCTTGATGTTGATGCCGTCGTAGAGCTCGGCGATGCGGGGCAGGTCCTCCTCGCCGTAGAACGACTCGTCGGCGATGATCGGCACCGCGTGGGTCAGCCCGCGCAGTCCCTCCTCGTTGTCCGCGTGGACCGGCTGCTCCACCATGCGCACGTCGTGGCGGGCCAGCACTGGAAGCATCTCCTCGAGCCGACCCACGGTCCAAGCGCAGTTGACGTCGACCACCAACTGGGCGTCCGGTCGCAGCCGGCGGGTGACCTCCAGCCGTTCGATGTCGTTGTCCGACCCCAGCTTCAGTTTCAGGACACGACAGTCGGTGCTGTCCCGCAGTTCCTGCTCGAACTGCGGCGCGTCCGCCAGCGAGATGGTGACCATGTCCTCCAGCGGAACGGGCTCGGACAGACCGAGCAGGCGCCAGACGCCGGTGCCGCTCCGCTTGGCCTCGAGGTCCCACAGGGCGGCGTCGACCGCGTTCCTGGCCGGGCCGGCCGGCAGCAGCTTGAGCAGGTCCTCGCGGGTGACGCCCGCCTCGATCACCGACCGCACGGACTCCAGTTGTTCGGCCGTCGCCGCCTTCGGGTCGGCATGCGGGCTCTCGAAGAGCGTGGCCTCGCCCCGGCCCGAAAAGGAACCGTCCGACAGAGCCACCCGGATCAGAGGTGCAGAGACCACGTGATGCGCCCGCGCAAAGCTGTACGGCAGATTGAAGGGAATTTCAAGAAAAGTAACGTCCAGTTTCACGACCGCCCCAATTGTCCGGAGAATTGGAGATAGCTTTACCGGATCGCGCTGTCCGTGAACAGTCGTCCTCGAGTGGCGACCAACAGAAAGTGGACGCTACACGATCTCCCCGGGCGTCTGGAACCCGACTGATCAAGCATGGCCGAAAAGCGGCGAGGTCAGAATTCAGCCAAGGTGGCCGGTCAGTGCCCCCTTCGTCGTCCTGGCGCCAGAAAAATGCGCTCTTGACTCTGCGCTCGGAGTGCAGCAAAAATGCTGAAGTGCATCCAGGTCCGTGTGTGGCACAAGTTTGCCTGGGCAGGATCCTGAAGATGCTTTCGATCTCCGCCCACCGGCCGGATTGATCACTCCGATCCGTAAAGCGCATCCGCTCCTTTCATTCAAGATCACCCTCTGTTTTTCAGGGGGAGGTTCGGCGCACGAATTTATTTGTGCCGTCATGCCGGAAGAGCATCTCGGAAGGACGAGTGTTGTCTGTTCACAGCAGGGAAATTTGGCCGTTGCTCGGCGCGCAGCAGGGCATTTGGTTCGCTCAGTCGGCCGATCCTGCCTCCACCGCCTACAGCATCAGCGACTGCCTCGACATCCACGGCCCGGTGGATCCGGACCTCGTGCGGGCGGCGCACAGTCGGGTCGAGCAGGAGGCCCAGGCCCTGCGACTGCGGTTCGCCGCCGGTGACGAGGGTCCTGTCCAGTATCTCGACGAGTCGGCGAGCTCTGCGCTGCACTACCTGGACGTCAGCGCAGAGCAGGATCCGGTCGCCGCCGCCGAGACCTGGATGGCCGCGGACGGCACCAGGCCGGTGCGGCTGCCGGACGATCCCCTGTGCACGACCGCCCTGTTCCGCACCGCCCCCGACCACCACATCCTCTACCGCCGGGTCCACCACCTCCTGCTCGACGGCTGGAGCCTGGCGCTGCTCCACAACCGGACCGCGGCCGTCTACACCGCGCTCGCCCGGAACCGGCCGGTGGACGACACGCCTTTCCTGCCGTGGCGCACCCTGCTGGAGGACGAGACGGAGTACCGCTCCTTGCCACGCCTCGGCAGGGACCGTACGTACTGGGTGGAACGGCTTCGCGGCCACCAGGACCCCGTCCGGCTGACGCACGCGCCGGCCGCGGCCTCCCGGCCGGCCCACCGCCGCCGGGCGGCCGTCGCGCCGCGGACGCTGGGCCGCCTGCGGGAAGTGGCGGAAACCCTGGGCGTCGCCCGCCAGGATCTGCTGCTGGCGGTCACCGCGGCCTACACGGTCCGGATGACCGCCGCGCGCGAGATCGTCCTCGGGGTGCCTCTGACCGCGCGCCTGGGCAGGAACCAGCGCGACGTCCCCGGTATGACCACCAACGGCCTGCCGATCCCGCTCGCCGTGGACCCGGACGGGTCCCTCGCCGAGCTCGCCCACCGCACCCAGGCGGCCGTCCGGGAGGCCGGTCTGCACAGCCGGTACCGCAGCGAGGACCTGATCCGCGAGCTCGGTCTGATCGGCACCCGGCGCTCCCTGTGGGGGCCGGTGGTCAACATCATGGACTTCCCCTACGACCTGGGGTTCGACGGACATCCCGCGACGGTGCGCAACGTCTCCCGCACCGCGGTGGACGACCTCTCCGTGACGTTCTTCCGGACCTCGTCTCAGGACCGGATGGAGCTGCTCGTGGACGCCCATCCGGACCGTTACGGCCCCGCGGAGGTCGAAGCTCACCTGGAGCGCCTGCTGTTCCTGCTCGACTCGGCCGCCCGCGCGGACTGGCACGGCACACCCCTGTCCGAGCTGCCCCTGACGAGCCCCGCGGAGAGAGAACGGGTGCTGGCCTGGGCCCGTGGGCCGGAGTGCCCCATCGCGGACGTCTCCGTGCACGGCATGGTCGAGAAGTGGGCGGCGCGCACCCCGCAGGCCCCCGCCCTGGAATTCGAGGACAGGGTTCTGAGCTTCGCCGAGGTCAACGGACGGGCCAACCGGCTGGCCCGCAGGCTGGCCGCCGCGGGGGTGGGCGCCGGGCACCGGGTGGCGTTCGCGCTCACCCGGTCGGCGGACCTGCACGTGGCGGCCCTGGGCGTGCTCAAGACCGGCGCGGCCTTCGTACCACTGGACCCGTCCTATCCGCTGCCCCGCCTGGCCTTCATGGTGGACGACGCCAAACCGACCCTGGTGCTGCTGCACTCGGCGACGGCCCACCTCGGTCCCGCGCTCGGCACCGAGTACCTCAGGCTGGACGACCCCGAGGTGGTCCGAGAGCTGCGGGAGCTGCCGGACCACGACCTCACCGAGGACGAGACCGGCGGCTTCCGCCCCGACCAGCCGGCCTACGTCATCTACACGTCCGGTTCGACCGGTGTGCCCAAGGGCGTGGTGGTCCCCCACCGGGGAGTCGTCAACCTGACCGCGGCCTACGTCGACCGGCTGGATGCGGGACCGGGGACACGGACGCTCCAGTTCGTCTCGTCCAGCTTCGACGCGTTCGTCGGGGAGATGACCCAGTCGCTGTTCAACGGGGGCACGCTGGTGGGCGCCCCCGCGGAGCGGCTGGTGCCGGGCCCCGAACTGACCGCGC
Organism: Streptomyces sp. NPDC048417; assembly: GCF_040651615.1. Classification (NCBI taxonomy): domain Bacteria; kingdom Bacillati; phylum Actinomycetota; class Actinomycetes; order Kitasatosporales; family Streptomycetaceae; genus Streptomyces; species Streptomyces sp. NPDC048417. Next base: position 49,111 of record NZ_JBEZKI010000035.1, read on the forward strand.
TGATCGGCGAGAAGCACATCAACGACCTCGTCCTGCCGCCCTCGGCGCTGGAGGTGATGGCGCCCGAGGACATGCCGCCCGGGGTCATCGTGTCGGTGGTCGGAGAGGCGTGCAAGCCCACCGTCGTGGAGCGCTGGGCCCCCGTCTGCCGGCTGTTCAACGGTTACGGCCCGACGGAGACGACTGTCGCCACCGCGATGAGCGAGCAGTTGGAGCCGGCACCGCCGGCCGGAATCCCGCCGATCGGCCGCCCGCTGCGCAACGTGCGCACCTACGTCCTCGACGCCCGGCTGGAGCCGGTGCCGACCGGGGCGGTGGGCCAGCTCTACGTGGCGGGGGCCGGGGTCACCGCCGGTTATCTGGGCCGCGACGACCTGACCGCCGAGCGGTTCCTGGAGGACGCTTTCGGCCCGCCGGGAGCGCGCATGTACCGCACCGGCGACCTGGCGCGGTGGACCGCCGACGGGGAGCTGGTCTTCGTCGGCCGGGACGACGATCAGGTCAAGGTGCGGGGTTTCCGGATCGAACTGGGCGAGGTCGAGACGGCCCTCGCCCGCTGTCCCGGGGTGGCCCAGGCCGCCGCCGCGGTGCACGACGGGGAGCAGGGCGACCGCCGGCTGGTCGGATACGTCGTCGCCGAACCCGGCGCCCGCCCGGACCCGGCGGGTCTGCGGCAGCGGCTGGCCGACGAGCTGCCCGCCCACCTGACACCGCATCTGGTGACCGTGGTCGACGCCCTGCCCCGCACGCTGAGCGGAAAGCTGGACCGCAAGGCCCTGCCCGCCCCCGTCGTCCCGTCGGCGGCGGCGGCGCGCCGCCGGATGCCGCGGACCGCCACGGAGGAGATCCTGGCCGGGCTGTTCGCCGAGACGCTGGGACTGCCCCAGGTCGGGATCGACGACAGCTTCTTCGACCTGGGCGGCCACTCCCTGTCGGCGACACGGCTGCGGGGCCGGGTGCGGCGGAGGCTGGGTGCGCAGGTGTCCGTTCGCGACCTGTTCGAGGCGCCGTCGGTGGCCGGCCTCGCCCGCCGCCTGCAGAAACGCTCCAAACCGGACGACGAGGTACTGGTGCCGCTGCGCCCGGCCGGGGACGAGCCGCCGCTCTTCTGTGTCCACCCGGCCAGCGGCCAGTGCTGGGGTTATCTGCGGCTCGCGGGATACCTCCCGCCGGACCTGCCCCTGTACGGACTCCAGGCACGGGCGGCCGAGCATCCGGCGCACCGAGCAGCACGGGTCGAGGAGATGGCCGCCGAGTACGTCGCAGCCGTCCGCACGGTCCAGCCGCACGGCCCGTACCGGTTGCTGGGCTGGTCCTTCGGTGGCCTGGTCGCGCACGCCATGGCGACGCTGCTCCAGTCACGGGGCGAGGAGGTCGAGTTGCTCGCGCTGCTCGACTGCTATCCCCGAACGGACACCCACATGAACGAGCCGCTGACGGAGGACGGGGCGCTGCGGGCGCTGCTCCGCTACTTCGACGTCACGGCGCTCGCCCCGCCGGACGGTCGGCTGACACCCAGGCTGGTCACCGAGGCTCTCCAGACGCACGGGGGACAGCTGCAGCACTTCGAGGAGAGCGACACGGCGTCGATGATGCGCATGTTCCAGCACACCAGCGAGCTCGCCTGCGATTTCACCCCCGGAACGTTCGACGGCGACGCGCTGTTCTTCGCCGCGGCACTCGACCGGCCCGCCGGCGCCCCCGTGCCGGACGCGTGGCGGTCCCATGTGAGCGGGCGGCTGGTGGCCCATGCCCTCGAGTCCCGGCACGACGACCTGCTCCACCCGGCCCCGCTGGAGCGGATCGCCACCGTGATCGACAACGCGCTCCGGCCGGACGACGCGCCCCGGCACCAGTCCCTGGAGGAATGATGAGGTCCGGCAACTTCCAACCCCCGGCCACGGGTACGGCGGCCGGGGCCCAGACGCCGGTGCCAGAGCCGGCGACACCATCGGCCGGGGACGGCAGGGAGGATCTGCGGGCCTCGCTGAAACGCTTACGCGTCGAGGTGAACGGCAGGCTGTTCTCCCTCAAACTCGCTCTGTGCGCCGTACTGACGGCGGCCGGGATCACGGCGGCGCTGCAACAGCCGTTGTGGCTGCGGTGCGCGGGCATCGTGCTCACCGGGTGCATGTTCGCCCACGCCGCCGAACTCCAGCACCAGACGCTGCACGGCCTGGGGTTCCGCGGACACCGGGCCAACACGGTCGCGGGGATGGCGCTGGGCGTGCCGATGCTCATCTCGTTCGCCGCGTACCGGGTCACGCATCTGCGCCACCACCGGTATCTCGGCACCCCGCTGAACCGGGAGTTCTTCGACTACGGCGACCAGTACGGCGCCGAGGAGGACCGCAACCGGCTGCGTACCGCGCTCAACTGGCTCGTGCGGTTCTCGATGCTGCACCACTACGCGCTGTTCCTGCGCAACCTGTTCAAGTCGTTGCGCGGCCGGGACTTCGAGGGCGAGACCGCCACCACCTCGCGCCGTATCCGCCGTGACCATCTCGTCGCCCTGGCCGCGCTCGTGGCGATGACCGTGCTGTCGTTCGCGCTGGACCGGCCGGTCGTCGTCCTGGTGTGGGCTCTGCCGCTCGTCCTCGTCGCGGCACCGGTGCACGCCGCGATCGAACTGCCCGAGCACTACGGGTGCGAGACGCTCGACGAGGATGCCTTCGCGAACACCAGGACCATCCGGTCGAACCGGTTCATGTACTGGTTCACCAACGGCAACAACTTCCACGTCGAGCACCATCTGCTGCCCAACCTGCCGATCGAGCGGCTTCCGGAGGCTCACGTCCTGGTGCGCGACCGGCTGCGGTACTTCCACTCCGGCTACGGCCACTTCTTCTACCGACTGCTGCGCAAGTGACCCGGAAGGCATCGGCAATGGGATCCCTCTCCCTCAGGCACGTACGGTCGGCCGCCGACCGGACGGCGGTACTGCGGCTGCGCGACTCCGTCTATGTCCACGACCAGGGACGTCTCGTCGACGCCGCGGACACCGCCGAGACGTTCGACCGGTTCGACGACCGGGCGGAATACATCCTCGGCTGCCTGGACGCGGAGCCGGTCGGCACCATCAAGGTGGTCCCGGACACGGCCGCCGGGCTGCCCTGCGACGACGTCGTGGACCTGGCCGAGATCCGTCCGGGGCACCGGCTGGTGGAGTTCGGGCACCTCATGACCCTGCCCGAGGTGCGCCACCACCGCATCGGCATGGCGCTCATGCGTGAGGCGCTGGTCCACAGCGTGCGCGAGCACCGGGTGACACGTGTCCTCGGGGACTTCTTCGCGGACGACTCCGGCGGCCTGCGGTCGTTCTACACGCAGCTCGGGTTCGTGCCGGTGGGCAGGCCCTACCCGGACACCCGCTTCCGGGGGGCTCCGCTGAGCGTGGTCGGCATGCTCGACATCGACCACGCGGTGCGGCTGGCCAGAACCCCCGAGGGACGCGCCGTGCAAGGGCTGCAGTACTTCTTCGGGGACTACGACACCTACGCAGGCGGCCTTCCGGCCCCCGCGGCAGGGAGGTGAGCCGTGCGGACACGGCGTCAGGAACTGGCGGAGGCGAAGGCCGCCCACAACCATCCGGCCTATTCGAAGATGTCGTTCGTCATGGGCTGCGGCATTCAGGGGCCCGGCCGCGGCAGCCATGTGACGGACGAACGGGGACGGTCCTTCCTCGCGCTCTTCGACCAGTACGGCAACCAGTCGTTCGGCTATGCGCACGAGCGGATCGTCGCGGCCGTCCGCGAGCAGCTGGACAGCTCGGTGCTGAACAGCACCAAGATCATGTTCGAGGAGGTGTCGATCCGCCTCGCCGAGCGCCTCTCCGAGCTCACGGACGGCGCCCTGCCCTACGCCTACTTCGCCAACGGGGGCGGCGAGAGCATCGACAACGCCCTGAAGCTGGCCCGGGCCGCCACCGGCAGGGCGAACATCGTCAGCGCCCACGGCTGCTTCCACGGCAAGACCTTCGCGACCCTCGCCGCGTCCGGCCGTCCCGAGCACCGCGCGGTGTTCGGCCCGTTTCCCGAGGCGTTCACACAGGTGCCCTTCGGTGACATCGAGGCGCTGGCAGGCGCTGTCGACGGCGGCACGGCCGCCGTACTGCTGGAGCCGGTCCAGGCGGAGGCCGGAGTGATCGTGCCGCCGCCGGACTACCTGGTGCGGGTGCGCGAGGTGTGTGACCGGGCCGGCGCCCTGCTGATCTTCGACGAGATGCAGACCGCCTTCGGCCGGTGCGGCACCTTCTTCGCCCATCAGCGGTTCGGGGTGACACCGGACCTGCTGTGCATCGGGAAGGCGTTCGGCGGGGGGATCCTGGCGCTGTCCGCCGTACTCGGCACCGCGGCGGTGTGGGAGGTCCTGAAGACCCTGCCGTCGTCCTTCGGCTCCAGCCTGGGCGGTAACCCCCTGGCGTGCCGGGTGGGGCTGGAATCCATCGCCGTCGCCTCGGCGCCCGAGTTCCTCACCGGGGTCGAGGACGCCGGGCGGGTGATCGGCGAGACGCTCGCCGCCGCGGCGGCGAACCACCCCGACCTGATCGTGGAGCACCGGGGCATCGGGATGATGCACGGCCTGGAGCTGCGGGACGAATCCCTGGTCGGACTGGTCCTCGGCCGGCTTCTCGCCGAGGGCGTGACCTCGACGTACTCGCTCTACAACACCAGGGTGCTGCGGGTGCAGCCACCGATGGTGATCTCGCCGGACGAACTCCGTCATGGTCTCGACGTCCTGCTGGGCGTGCTCGCCGAGGTGAGCGACCACCGGGGCGCGACCGGGCCGGCGGCCACGGCGGCCGGATCGCCACTGGTGCGCGAGGTCCAACTGCCCGGAGTGCGCCCCAAGGAGGCGCTGGAGGCGCTGTGGGCCGCCCCCCGGCTGCTGGACCCGTTCGCCGCGCACCCCGACGCGAAGGCCGCGGCGGCGTCCGGCCGGCACACCGACCCGGACTTCGCAGGGATGCTCGGCGAGGACCGCGTCGTCTGGGCGGACGAGACCGAGATCCGTCCCGACGGGGTGCTGCTGCGGGCCGAGCCCTGCTGGCTGTGGGACCGGCTCCAGCGCTCGGCAGTGGTACGGCCGCTCGCGGACGAGACGGGGTCGGTCGTGGAGATACGCGTCGACTGGGACACCGGCAGCGGCGCCTACGAGGACATGGTCGCCGGCCGGATCGGCTTTCTCGCCGCCCGGCGGCTTTCGGAACTCATCGCGCATGCGGAGGAACAGTGGGCATGAACCTCGCCGGACTCGCCGAACGGTACAGCGGCAACACGTCCGCCGTGGTGGTCGAGATCGACACCGCGGGCCGACGTCGTACGCTCACCCACGCCGAGCTGTACGAACTGGCCGTCACCCGGGCCGATCAGCTGCGCGCCGCCGGTGTGCTGCCCGGCCATGTGGTCGGGATCCGGGCGCACAACAGTCTGGACTGGGCCGCCTGGGATCTCGCGGTCCTCCTGTGCGGCGCCGTCCTGGAGGCGTTCCCCGACGACACCGCGCTCGACGACGTCGAGGAGTTCACGGCACGTCACGGACTGGCCCTGCTGATCACGGACGACGACGCGGCCGGTAGCCGGCCGTATGTGATCGGGCCGTCCGACGCGCCGGACGAGAAGGCGGTGCCGGTCACCGCCCGGCACGAGGAGGCCGAGGACCTGCACAGCCTCGTCTACTCCTCCGGGACCTCGGGACGGCTCAAGGGCCTGCGGATCAGCCGCAAGGGCACCGAGTACGTCATCGGCCGTTTCGTGGACGCCTTCTCCGTCACGGCCGAGGACCGGCACCTGATCTTCCTGCCGCTGTCGAACTACCAGCAGCGGCTGTCGCTGTACTGCTGCCTGTGGACCGGGGCCGACCTCGTACTGACGCCCTTCCAGCGGGTGTTCGCCGCGATCGCCGCCGAGCGGCCGACGTTCCTGATCGGCCCGCCGGTGTTCTACGACACGGCCCTGGGGCTGTACCGCAAGTCCGGCGGCGGCGCGTCGCTCGGGGACTTCCTGGGCGGGCGGATCCGCTTCCTGATCACCGGCATGGCCCCGATCCGGCGCGAGACGCTGGAGGCGTTCCGGGACGGCGGCGTGCGGCTGCTGGAGGCGTACGGCATGACCGAGTCCGGCATGATCGCCTGGAACACGGAGCATGCCCACCGGATCGGCAGCGTCGGCAGGCTCATCGACCCGGATGCCGTGACCCTGCTGTCCGACGGGGAGCTGATCATCCGTCGGCCGGCCCCGCTGAGCACGGGATACTTCGATACCGGCGGCGAGGCCGCCGACCAGACCTTCCGCTCCGACGGCTCCATCGTGACGGGTGACTACGGGAGGCTGGACGAGGACGGTTTCCTGACGCTCCTCGGCCGCAAGAAGGACGTCATCGCGCTGGGCAGCGGGCGCAAGGTGCACCCCGCGGAGATCGAGGCGTTCTTCGCCGGCGTGGAGGGGATCGCGGAGCTGCTCGTCGTCCCCACTGCGCAGTCCCAGCGGCTGGGGGCCATCGTCACCCCGTCGCCGGACGGACCGGAGACCCAGGAGGCCGTCCGCCGGCGGATCCACGAGGTCAATCAGACGCTGGAGCCCTACCAGCGGGTGATGTCGGTCGTGTTCAGCGCCCAGCCGCTGCGTTCGGACCCACGGTTCATGACCGGCAACATGAAGGTCAGCCGGCAGCGCGCCGCGGACTTCTTCACCGAGGCGCTGGCCGGGCAGAGCCCGCCGAGGGCGGCCGGCGGGCGCCCGGCATGACGGCGGCGAGCGCGGCTGGCGGGCCGCGGCACCTGTTCCTGGACGCGCAGGTGCAGTTGGGCAGTGAGCTGGCGATCCCCCGCGCCTTCATCGAGTACCAGGCGGACAACGCCCATCACCGCATGGCCGCCCATGGCCACGCGGTACGGCGTGACCGCGTCCGCGAGCGGGTGTTCGCCCTCTACCAGGACGACGACGCGGACCGGCTGGTCGCGGAGATGGACGAGGCGGGGATCGCCCTCGCCTTCATGGTGGCCCCCGACTTCTCGCACGTGGCGGACTGCGCGCTGTCCCCTCCGGAGCTCGCCCAACTGCATCACCGGGTGAGCCGGCGGCACCCGGGCCGGTTCAGGGTGTTCTGGGGGGTGGATCCGCGGGCGGGGCAGGACGGCCTCGACCTCTTCGAGCGGTGCGTCACGGAGTACGGCTTCGCGGGCCTCAAGCTCTATCCGCTGTGCGGGTACTCGCCCAGCGACCGGCGGCTGTACCCGTACTTCGAGATCTGCGCCCGCTACCGGCTGCCGGTGATCAGCCACACCGGGCCGGGCTGGGGTCCGCTCGACTTCACGTTCGGCCGGCCCCTGCTGATCGACGAGGCCGCCCGGGACTTCCCGTCGGTGGACTTCGTCCTCGGGCACGGCGGCGTCACGCACGTCGACGAGGCGTCGTACCTGTGCGCGCACCGGCCCAACGTGCACATGGACATCAGCCAGTTCCACTCCGTGCTCAGCGCGGACGGCTGGCAGCGGCACCTGAACCGGCTGTTCCGGCAGGGACTCGAACACAAGATCCTCTTCGGCACGTGCTGGCCCTCCTATCGGATGTCGGACTCGCTGGGCGGTCTCGTCAAGGAGTTCGCGGAGGGCACCGCCGTCTTCGACGGCGTGCGGCGGACGAGCAGAGAACTGATCACGAGCGGCAACGGCCTGCGCCTGCTGGCGAAGGCCTCGGGAGACGGACCGGGAGACGGACATGGACGCTGAAGCCAAGCCCCTCGACAAGAACCTGGAGCAGGACCTGATCGAGTGGGTCGTGAACTGGAACGAGGGAGAGCTGGACGGGGACGTCGACGCGGACACCGACCTGAGCTCGACGGGCCTGCTGGACTCGATGGCCCTGGTCGGACTCGTGGCGTACCTGGAGGACCGCACGGGCGCCACGTTCGACTTCGCCTCCTTCGACCCGGTCGAGGGCACGTCGATCCGCCGCCTGGTGCGGCACTGCGTGGGCTGAGGATCAGTGCTCTACGACGGCCACTGCCATGTGGCGTCCACACGGTTCATCCCCCGGCGGTTCCTGGAGGACGTCGCTCGCAACGTCCACCGCAGGCTGGAGGCGAGGGGCGAGGCTCCCTCCTTGGCGCGGATCGTCGAGGGGTACGTCACGCAGCATCAGGACCACCTGGCCGACGGGCTGGTGGCCGAGATGGACATGGCGGGTGTGGACCGGGCCGTCCTCCTGGTCCCCGACTTCGGCCTACGGATGGAGACGCCGCTGACCTGGGAGGAGATGGCCCGGGAGCACCACGCGATCCGACTGCGCCATCCCGGCCGGTTCCGGGTCTTCATGGGGGCGGACCCGCGCCGGGGCCCCGAGGGGGTACGGGGCTTCGCGCGCGTCATCGACGAGTACGGCTTCGAGGGGCTCAAGCTGTACCCGCCCTGCGGTTACTCGCCCTCGGACGAGCGCCTGTACCCGTACTACGAGATCTGCGCCGAGCGGCGGCTGCCGGTGCTCGTGCACACCGGACCCACCGCGGGCAGTCTCGACTTCGCCCCCGCTCACCCGCTGCTGATCGACCGGGCGGCCCGGCTCTTCCCCGGAGTGGACTTCATCCTGGGGCACGCGGGTCTCACGCACGTTGACGTGGCCGGCGCCCTGGCCGCGCACCGTCCGAACGTGTACCTCGACATCGGCGGCTTCGCGAGCACCCCGACGATCGACGACTGGCCGGGTCATCTGAACCGGCTGTTCCGGCTGGGCGTCAACCACAAGATCGTCTTTGGTACCGACTGGCCGCTCGGCCGGATGGCGGGCGGGCTGAAGCGTCTGGTGGCCGAGGTCCTGGAGGGCGAGAGAGTGTTCGCGGGGGTGCCCGCGCGCGAGCGCGAGCTGATCCTCCACGGCAATCTGCGGCGGCTGCTGCCGCCCGAAAGCCGGCCCCGACCGGCCCCGCCCGGGGACGGCCGAGGGTGACCCGCTCAGGTGGACGGCACCGCTTCCCGATCCTCCACGGTGGTCAGGAAATCTCCGAGGAAGTCTTCCAGGTGCGCGAAGGAGTCCGCGCAGAAGAGAACCGGCTGGAATTTCTCGACCTGGTATTCCTGCCCGATCATGGCCGGCAGGTCCAGTGGCTTGATCTCGGCATTGTGGAAGTGTTCCATCTCGCCGGGCGAGGACAAGAGACTGGCGCCGCAGCCCCTGATCTTCCCGTCCTCCCGCACAAGGCCGTATTCCACCGTGAACCAGAAAACCCGCGACACCTCCTTCACCGCCGCCTGGCCGGTGAGCCGCCGCACCGCCCGTCCAAAGAGCTCGTACATCTCGGCCCAGCGCCGGTCGCACAGGTGGGTACCATGGCCGACTATCTCGTGGATCATGTCCGGTTCCGGCGAAAAGCGCGGAAAGGAGGAATGCCGGATGTACTGCGTGGCCAGAAATAGACGGCTCGCCAGGGACCCGTAGAACTCCCTGATCCCGACCAGCCCCGCGGCCGGCGCGAACACGAATCCGGTCTCCCGCCTGAGCACCTCGGACACCTCGCCGAGCTGGGGAATCCGCTCGCTGGGCAGGGCCAGCCGGTCGGCCGCCGCCAGATACTCCCGGCACGCGTAACGCTCGTGCCGGATGGCGAGATCGGCATTGATCAGCCGCCAGATGCCCTGCTCCTCCTCGGTGTATCCGACCACCGGAACCGGTTGCCCGAGGCGGTAGGACAGCGCCTGCTTCGCTATTCGGGCACGGTGTTCCCGGTATTTTTGGTCATGATACCCGGGATGATCCGGAGAGAACTCCACCCATACTTTTCCTTGCTCCTCCCTGACCAACGGAGAATACAGAGTCGCCCGGTCAGCCATCGCCCCTACCGCCCCTCCACGGACCAGATAATTCTGTCTTCGAGAGATGATACGCATTCAACGAGTCCATGCCATCCTCGAAAAATTCAGGTCGGGTACGACGACATATTCAGGAGACACCGTGACAGAGTCCGTGACACATCCCGCTCAGGTGGGGGACATCGGCCGCAGTCCCGTGTGGGAGGTGAGCCGCGCACCCGACGACCTGGCCGATCCGCACTTCTACACCGACGGCCGCCATCTGGAGATCTGGCGCGCGGCACGCCGTGTCCATCCCGTCGCCTGGACCGAATCGGGCCAGGGTGGTGTCTGGTCGGTGACCACCCACGGGGAGGGACTGCGGGTGCTGAAACAGCCCGCGGTGTTCAGGTCCGGCCTGGGCATGCGTCTGGGCAGTGACCCCGCCGCGGTCCGGGCGGCCTCGGACCGGATGCTCGTGGTGTCGGACGGAGAACGCCACCGGGCCCTGCGCTCCGCGCACTCCTCCTGGTTCACGCCCAGGGCGGTCGCCGCGCTCAGGCCCATGCTGCAACGGCGTCTGGACGCCGCCCTGCGGGAGCTCCTGGCCCGCGGCACCCCCTTCGACGCGGTCGCCGAACTGGCCGTACGGATCCCCACCTGGGTGCTTTTCGACATGATGGGCGTCGCGGGCGAGGACTGGGAGGAACTGGCCCGGATGACGGACCGGGCGTTCGACGACAGCGACGGCGATCCGGCCGCGAGGGCCGCCCGCACCGAGGCGCACACCGAGATCTTCGGCTACTTCGCGGACCTGCTCGACCAGCGCCGCGAGTGCCCCGGCCAGGACATCGTGACCTCGCTGATACAGGCACGTCCCGGAGGCAGGCCCCTGAGCGACGAGGACGTCATCCTCAACTGCGACGGGCTGATGAACGGCGGGCTGGAGACCACCCCCCACGCCGTCTCGGGAGCCCTGCTGGCCCTCGCGCAGCATCCACGGGCCTGGGAGAGGCTCAAGGAACGACCGGATCTCGTCGACAGCGCGGCCGAGGAAATCCTCCGCTGGACCTCGCCCCCCACCCACGCCATGCGGATCGCCACCGAGGACACCGACCTGGGCCCCGCTCGGATCCGCCGCGGCGACAGGGTCGTGATCTGGTTCCCGTCCTGCAACCGGGACGAGAGCGTCTTCGACGACCCGGACACGTTCCTGATCGACAGGAGCCCCAATCCGCACATCAGCTTCGGGGCCGGCCCCCATCACTGCATCGGCTCGGCACTCGCCCGGCTGGAGGTGCGCTGTGTGCTGGAGGCACTGCTGCGCCGGGTCCGCACCATCGAGGTGGCCGGCGAACCCGTCCGGCGGGCGTCGAACTTCCTGCACGGGCTGGCGCATCTGGAGGTGCGTCTGACACCGGAGGACCGGGCGTAGTGGCGGGCCTCCTCGTCGAGTTGGCCGATCCGGCCGGCGGCACGTCCTGCACGGTCGACGTGGAGAGCGGTCAGGAGGTCACCTTCGGCAGCGGTTCCGTCGGTGAACCGGTGGACATCCTGCTCGACGACTCCGCCACCGAGCCGCTCGCCGGGCGCATCCGGGCCACCGCGGACTACTGGCTCGTCACCAACCTGAGCCAGGTGTTCAGTTACGTGGTGCAAAACGACGACGACCAGGGAGAATACGTACGCGTGCCGCCTCGTCGGCTGAACATGCCGATCCCCTTCACCCGGGCGAGGCTCGCACTGCCCTCGGCCGGGGGGCTGTCCTCACTGACGGTCACCGCCCAGCCGCCCGCCTACGTCGGCGAGCCGGCCGACCCGGACGACCAGAAGCCGGCCGCGTTCTCGCTGGACGAGCGGGCCAAGTACTTTCTTGTCCTGGTCGCCCTGTGCGAACCGCGACTGCGCGGCGCGTCGACGCCCACGATCCCCAGCACCCCCGAGATCGTGAGGCGGTTGCGGAAGCAGCGGACGTGGAGGGGCATCACGGGGTCCGCCGTCAACTTCCACATCGACTACCTTGCCCGGCGCAAGCTGCGGGTCCGGGACGAGGAGATCCCGGGGACAGGCGTACGGGTGAACTGGCAACGTGAGGCGGTGGTGTCGACGGCACTCAGATTCGGACTGGTGACGAAGGAGCATCTGGCGCTGCTGGGGCCACGCTGACCCACCCGCGCCCCGGTATCGAGAAGCGCCACCGGTGCCCGGCGACCTGATCCGGACGGCAGGCCCGGATTCACCAGGCGTAGGCTTCCGGGGCAGCGCCGCCGGGGCCCGGGAACAGGGCGTCGAGTTCCGCCAGTTGCTCGCCGGTCAGCTTCAGCCGCGTGGCCGACAACGACTGCTCGAGCTGGGCGAGGGTCCGCGGACCGGTGATCGGAGCCGTCACAGCGGGCTGGTGCAGCAGCCAGGCCAGGGCTACTCGCGAGGGGTCCTGGCCCAGGTCGGCGCACCACTTCTTGTACGCCGCCAGCTTGTCCCGGTGCCGCTCCAGCGACCTGCGGGTCTTCGGCTCCGCGGCGCGGCCGACGGCCTTGCCCTCGTGTCCGTGGCTGACGGCGAGGAGTCCGCCTTGCAGCGGGCTGTAAGGAAGAAAGCCGATCCCGTGCGCCTCGCAGGCGGGTAGCACCTCCAACTCGACCGTGCGCTCCAGGAGGCTGTAGGGCGACTGCTCGCTGACCAGCCCCAGGAGGTTGCGGCTCCGGGCCTCCTGCTGGGCGGTCACCAGGTGCCAGGCGGCGTGGTTGGACGAGCCGACGTACAGCACCTTGCCCTGTGCGACGAGGATCTCCAGGGCCTGCCAGATCTCCTCCCAGGAGGTGCTCCGATCGACGTGGTGCAGTTGGAGCAGGTCGATACGGTCGGTGCGCAGCCGCCGCAACGACTCCTCGCAGGCCTGCCGAATGTGCAGCGCGGACAGCCGGTTGGTGTTGGGCCCGCGGCCCATCGGGCCGTACATCTTCGTGGCCAGCACGACCTTGTCCCGCCGGGAGGGATCCTGCTCGAACCACCGGCCGATGATCTGCTCGGTGATCCCCTCCCCGAGCTTCCATCCGTAGATGTCGGCCGTGTCGAACAGGGTGACGCCCGCCTCCAGTGCCCGGTCCATGATCTGGTAGGCGTCCGCTTCCGGAGTCACCGGGCCGAAGTTCATCGTCCCCAGTCCCAGTCGGCTCACCATCAGGCCCGCGCGTCCGAGGTTCGTGTACTTCACTGGCACTCCCGCTTCTCACTACTCCACCGCGACGATGCGCCGGTCGGCGTGCACAACACTGTCTGCTGGTCAAGGGAGCGATGAACAAACGGCCATCAGGCTATCCAGGCGTCCCATCCAGCACCAGAGTGGATATTCAGCCGACATGCGGCCGTCCGCCGCCCCCCTCGGGCACGTCGCTCTGAAGGCTCGGAAGAGCGGCGTCATCCCCCCGCGCCGAGCGGGCGAACACCCTGGCAAAGGGAGGCGGCCCCCAAGGACGGCTTCCACGGGCTGCGGCACACCCGTGCCTCGATCACGTTGGAGGCCGGGGAGTCCGTCATGACGTCGGCGCGGTGGCTCGGGCACTCCTCGCCTGCGATCACCCTCGGTTACTATGCTCACTTCATGCCGGAGGCCGGAAGCAAGGGGCGCACCGCCATCGACGGACTGCCTGGGGAGCGGAGAGATCGGGACGCCGGTCGAAACTCCCCGGATTCTTCCCAGGCCCGTTGACGGTTGATTTCCGCTGCTGCCTTCCTCCCGGCTCGACCGTGGGACTGCAAGGCTGAAGAGATGGGTGGCCTGGGGAAATGCTGCAAGAGGTCACCGTGACCCGCTACATCACGCCCCTGCGTGAGGGTGGCTCGCTGCCGGGGCTCGTCGAGGCCGACGACTTCGGGACGTACGTCATGAAGTTCACCGGCGCGGGGCAGGGCCGAAAGACGCTGGTCGCCGAGGTCGTCTGCGGTGAACTCGCCCGCCGGCTCGGGTTCCGGATGCCCCGTCTGGTCACCGTCGAACTGGACCCGGTGCTGGGGCTCGGCGAACCCGAGCAGCAGGTGCAGGACCTGCTGCGGGGCAGCGGCGGCACCAACCTCGGCATGGACTTCCTCTCCGGCGCCCTCGGCTTCGACCCGCTCGCCTTCACGGTGAGCCCCGAGGAGGCCGGGCGGATCGTCTGGTTCGACGCGCTGATCAACAACGTCGACCGCTCCTGGCGCAACCCCAACCTGCTGACGTACCGCGGCGACCTGTGGCTCATCGACCACGGCGCCACCATGATCTGGCAGCACAACTGGCCCGCCGCCGAGGCCTCCGCCGCCCGCCCCTACGACGCCGCCGACCACGCGCTGAGCGGATTCGCCCCCGATGTCCGGGCGGCCGCAGCCGAGTTGGCGCCCCGGGTCACCGAGGACCTGCTCGCCGAGGTCACCGCCGAGATCCCCGACGTCTGGCTCGCCGACGAGCCCGGCTTCGACACCCCCGACGACCTGCGGCGGACCTACGCCCGGCCGCTGCTCGCCCGGGCCGCCGTCATCCATGAGCGCATCACCGGCGTCGAGCCCCGCACCCAGGGAGCCAAGTGAGCCAGACCCATATCCAGGTGGCCGGACATGTGACCGAGCGCCACATCACCCGGGACGGCCAGGGCGGCGACCGGGACGTCTTCGAGTACGCCCTGCTGCGTGTCGTACCCCGCGTGGAGCGCGGCGAGTGCATCAACGCGGGCGTGATCGTCTACTGCCGGGCCAAGGCCTACGTCGGCGCCCGCACCCATCTCGACGAGGCCCGGCTGCTGGCCCTTGACCCGGACGCGGACGTGGCCGGGGTGCGGGCCGCGCTCGGGGCGGTCGAGGGCGTCTGCGCGGGCGGGGAGGCGGCGGGGCAGGCGGCCGGCGACGACCCGGGGCGGCGCTTCCGCTGGCTCGTGGCGCCCCGCTCGACGGTCGTGCAGCCCGGCCCCGTGCACACCGGTCTCACCCTCGATCCGGCGGCCGAGACCGAGCGGTTGCTGGACCTCCTGGTGAGGTAATGGATCACACCCGCGTGGTGTGACGTTGACACCGCGTGCCAGGGCTTCTAGCGTCACGTCTACTGAAGGTACTAAGCGGTCGCTCACCGCAGGGCGGGCTCCGTGAGCGGGCTCACTCGATCAGTTCTCTCAAGGGCGAGGAGACACAGGAATGTCCACCACAGAGCAGCGGGTCGCGGTCGTCACCGGTGCCGCACGCGGGATCGGCGCCGCCACCGCCGTACGGCTGGCCGCCGAGGGCCGCGCGGTCGCCGTGATCGACCTCGACGAGGCCGCCTGCAAGGACACCGTGGAGAAGATCACCGCGGCCGGCGGCAAGGCGATCGCGGTCGGCGCCGACGTCTCCGACGAGGCCCAGGTCGCCGCCGCGATCACGCGGGTCGTCGAGGAGCTGGGCGCCCCGACCATCCTGGTCAACAACGCCGGCGTGCTCCGCGACAACCTGCTGTTCAAGATGTCCGCGTCCGACTGGGACACGGTCCTGAACGTGCACCTGCGCGGCTCCTTCCTGATGACCAAGGCCGTCCAGCAGCACATGGTCGAGGCCGGCTGGGGCCGAGTCGTCAACCTGTCCTCCTCCTCGGCGCTCGGCAACCGCGGCCAGGCCAACTACTCCGCCGCCAAGGCCGGTCTGCAGGGCTTCACCAAGACCCTCGCCATCGAGCTCGGCAAGTTCGGCATCACCGCCAACGCCGTCGCCCCCGGCTTCATCGCCACCGAGATGACCAAGGCCACCGCCGAGCGCGTGAAGATGGGCTTCGAGGAGTTCAAGGCCGCCGCCGCCACCCAGATCCCGGTGCAGCGTGTCGGTGAGCCCGAGGACATCGCCAACGCCATCGCCTTCTTCACGAACGAGGCGGCCGGCTTCGTCTCCGGCCAGGTGCTGTACGTGGCCGGCGGACCGCTGGACTAGCGGGCACCAAGGACTTACCAGGGACTATCGAGGATCATCGACATGACTGAACTGCCCGAGCTGTCCGGCAAGGTCGCCATCATCACCGGCGCCAGCCGCGGCATCGGCTACGGCGTCGCCGAGGCGCTGATCGCCCGCGGCGACCGGGTCGCCATCACCGGCCGCAACGAGGACGCCCTCAAGGAGGCCGTCGAGAGCCTCGGCTCCGAGCGGGTCATCGGCATCGCCGGCAAGGCCCACGACCTGGCCCACCAGAGCGAGGTCGTCGAGCGCACCATGGAGGTCTTCGGCCGCGTCGACTTCCTGGTCAACAACGCTGGCACCAACCCGGTCTTCGGCCCGATCGCCGACGTCGACCTGGACGTGGCCCGCAAGGTGTTCGAGACCAACGTGGTCTCGGCCCTCGGCTTCGCCCAGAAGACCTGGCACGCCTGGCAGAAGGACAACGGCGGCGCCATCGTCAACATCGCCTCCGTCGCCGGTCTGTCGGCCTCGCCGTTCATCGGTGCGTACGGCATCAGCAAGGCCGCGATGATCAACCTGACCCAGCAGCTGGCGCACGAGTTCGCGCCGGGCGTCCGGGTCAACGCGATCGCCCCCGCGGTCGTCAAGACCAAGTTCGCCGAGGCCCTGTACGAGGGCCGGGAGGCGGAGGCCGCCGCGGGCTACCCGCTCAAGCGGCTCGGCGTGCCCTCCGACATCGGCGGCGCGGCCGCGTTCCTGACCTCGGAGCAGTCCGACTGGGTCACCGGCCAGACCCTCGTGGTCGACGGCGGCATCTTCCTCAACGCCGGCGTGGCCTGACGGCACCACAGATCGTCCGGACCGCCTATGGGCGTCGTTTTCGTCACAGACATTTCGTCCCAGGAACGACGGAAACGACGCCCGGACGGCCGTACAAGATCCGCACAGCTGAATGACAACGTCGTCATAGCACATTCGATCAACGCCCGTGTTTCCGGGGCGGTTCAAGGAGGACAACGCTGCGGTATGGTCTGCCGCCGACCCCTGGTATGGCGGATCGAGGAGCGAGCGCGTGTTCAACCGGAACCGAGGTCTTCGAAGAGTGGCCGCTGTCGCGTCCGTATCCCTGGTGGCCGGCTGCGGTGTGTTCGGCGGCAGCGGTACGGATGACAGCGGGCCGATCGTCGTCGGGACCACCAGCGCCCCCAGCACCCTCGATCCCGCGGGGTCCTGGGACGGCTCCTGGGAGCTGTTCCGGAACATCTACCAGACCCTGCTCGCCTACCCCAACGGCGCCACCACCCCGCAGCCCGACGCCGCCGAGAACTGCGCCTTCACGGACTCCGGCAACCGCACCTACCGCTGCGAACTGCGCTCCGGCCTGAAGTTCGCCGACGGCGACCCGCTCGACGCGGAGGCCGTCAAGTACTCCATCGACCGGATCCGGACCATCAACGCGCCCAGCGGACCCGCCGGACTGCTCGGCAGCCTCGACCGGGTGCAGGCGCTCGGCGACCGCGAGGTGGTCTTCCACCTCAACAAGACCGACGCCACCTTCCCGTTCGTGCTCGCCACCCCGGCCATGTCGATCGTCGACCCCGACGACTATCCCGCGAGGTCGCTGCGCAAGGACGACTCGGTGTACGGCTCCGGGCCGTACACCCTCAAGTCCTACGACGACGACAAGCGGGCCGAACTCGTCCGCAACGACCGCTACCAGGGCTTCGCCGACCGGCAGAACGACGCGGTGACCATCCGCTACTTCCAGGACTCGGCCACCATGGTCAAGGCCCTGCGGTCCGGGGACATCGACGTCACCTACCGTGGCCTCGCCGCCTCCGACATCGTCGCCCTTCAGGCGCACACCGACACCGACCTGCAACTGGTCGACGGCACCGGCACCGACATCAGCTACCTGGTGTTCAACCCCGCCGACCCGTGGGCCAAGCAGCCCGCCGTGCGCAAGGCGGTGGCCCAGATCGTCGACCGCTCCGCGATCGCCCACAAGGTCTACAAGGGCACCGTCGACCCGCTCTACTCCATGGTCCCGGCGGGACTCACCGGCCACACCACCGGCTTCTTCGACGACTACGGCGACCCCAGCACCTCCAAGGCCCGCAAGATCCTCGCCGACGCCGGCGTCACCCAGAAGGTCCCGCTCACCCTCTGGTACACCACGGACCGGTACGGTTCCGAGACCGCCCGGATGTTCCAGGAACTCAAGCAACAGCTGGACGACTCCGGGCTCTTCACCATCACCTTGAGAAGCCGGCCCTGGAAGACCTATGTCGTCGGTTACCAGAAGGGCGAGTACCCGGTGTTCGGGCGCGGCTGGTTCCCGGACTTCCCCGACGCGGACAACTTCATCGCCCCGTTCGTCGGCGAGCAGAACGCGCTCGGGACGCCGTACCCGTCCCCCGTGATCACCGGCAAGCTGCTGCCCCAGTCGCGCACCGAGAGCGACCGCGGCGAGGTCGTCAAGCAGTTCGAGGAGGCCCAGCAGATCCTCGTCAACGACGCCCGGCTGGTCCCGCTGTGGCAGGGGCGGCAGTACGTCGCGGCCAGCGACGACATCTCCGGCGGCGAGCAGGCGCTCGACCCGTCGACGATCATGATGATGTGGGAGCTGCACCGCAAGACCAGCTGGTGACCCGGTGTGCGAGGGCGATTGTCAGTGGCCGCCTGTAGGTTCTTGGGCATCAGCAGGAACTGCAAGTGACCGTACATCGTGAGGACGTTGACGTGACCGACATCGCCATGCTGCCCGAGTCCTGGCGTGGGGTTCTGGGCGACGAACTGCAGCAGCCCTACTTCAAGGAGCTGACCGAGTTCGTCGAGGAGGAGCGGGCGAACGGCCCTGTCTACCCGCCGCGCGAGGAGGTCTTCGCCGCGCTGGACGCCACGCCGTACGACCAGGTCAAGGTGCTGGTCCTCGGCCAGGACCCGTACCACGGCGAGGGCCAGGGCCACGGTCTGTGCTTCTCCGTCCGCCCCGGCGTGAAGACCCCGCCGTCCCTGCGGAACATCTACAAGGAGATGAAGGAGGAGCTGGGCTGGGAGGAGACGCCGGACAACGGCTACCTGATGCCGTGGGCCCAGCAGGGCGTGCTGCTGCTCAACGCGGTGCTCACGGTCCGTGCCGGTGAGGCCAACTCCCACAAGAACAAGGGCTGGGAGAAGTTCACGGACGCGGTGATCCGCGCGGTCGCCGAGCGGCCCGACCCGGCGGTCTTCGTCCTCTGGGGCGGGTATGCGCAGAAGAAGGTCCGGCTGATCGACGAGACCCGGCACGTGGTGGTCCAGGGCGCCCACCCGTCCCCCCTGTCCGCGAAGAAGTTCTTCGGCTCCCGCCCGTTCACCCAGATCAACGAGGCGGTCGCGGAGCAGGGCCACCAGCCGATCGACTGGCGCATCCCGAACCTGGGCTGAGCGCGCGGGGCGGGGCTGCCGGGCCCACGGGGGGTGTCGGCTGACGGGGGCATCGGATCGATGGGGCATCGCATCGGATCGACGGGGGGCGGGGCGGCCGGGGCGGTCCCACGCGGTGCGGGTGGTGGGTGGGGGTGGTCGCCCGTGGGGCGGGCTGGTGGGCGCGGCGGTCTTGCGCGCTGAGTGAACGGCGGTCCGGTCCGGCGCGGGACGCCGGGGGGCGGTGGTCCCGTGTGGTGTGGGTCGCTCGGGCGGGGAGCCGGCGGTGCCTGGGAACACGCTGGTTTCGGGGTGGGTCGGATGGCGCTGAGGGGCCCCGGGGGCGGTTAGCGTCGTCGGAGACAGCGGAGAGCTCGGAGGACGTGGTGGCGGAGCGACAGGAACGCACGGCACCCGATGCCGTGCTCACACGGATCGGGCAGGTCGTGATGCTGCACCACGCCGGGGACCGTGAGGAGGCCCGTCGCCGGCTGCTCGACCTGTGGGCGGAGCTCGGCGAACACGGCGAGCCGTTGCACCGCTGCACCCTGGCCCACTATCTGGCCGACACCCAGGACGACCCGTCCGACGAACTCGCCTGGGATCTGAGGGCGTTGTCGGCGGCGGACGAGGCGGAGGGAGCCGAGGGGCTGCGCGGTTTCTACCCCTCGCTGCATCTGAACCTCGCCGCCGACTACGTCAAGCTCGGCCGCACCGAGGCCGCCCGCACCCATCTGCGCCGGGCCCGCGGCGCGGCCGCCGCCGCCCTCGGCGACGACGGGTACGGCGACGGAGTGCGGGCCGCGATCAGTCGCCTGGAGCTGCGGCTGGGGGAGGACGACACGCCGGACGGCGACTCCTGGGGCCCACCACGGCAGCGGCCGAACTAGCGCCGCGACAGGCATCGGTCGCCCCGTCGCGACGCCCGACAGGCCCTCTCGCCGCACCGGCCGAAAGCTCGAGTACATCCCGTACGAGGGCTTCCGTCCGGCACTCCCCCAGCCTCCGGCCGGGGGGGGACCCCCAGAGAACGCGCCGGACGCCGCTCCTGCACGGGCAGACGTCGCCTGCCGCGGCACTGGCGACGGTCCGGTCGGTCACCGTGCACCGCACCCTGGCCGGCGCCTCCTCAACGCCCGTACGTCTGCTCGCAGATCCGCGCCTGCGGGCTGTCCGTGCGCCAGCCGCCGTACTGCCTGCCGAGGGCGCACACGTCCGGGGCCTTCGGCGCGGGCCCGGGGAGCTCGGGGATGTCGGTCCCCGGGCCGCGGGTCCGCTGCGGGTGCGGGTGGGGATGCGGGGCGGCCCCGCGCGGGGCGGGGGTCCGGTGGTGGGCCGGGGGAGGGGGCGCCGGGGCGTGGGCGGCGGTCGGCGTGGCCCGGTGGGCCGGGCGGGACGGGCCGACCATCTCCAAGGCCTCCTTGACCGGCGCCTGCACCACCCGGGGCTCGGCGGTCCCGTCCGGGCGGGGCACCGACGGCTGCGAGGGCGCCGTACCGGGCGGCGGGCCGGGCGCCGCCGGACGCTGGACCGTCACGCAGCCGGAGAGGGCCGAGACGGTCACGGAGACCAGAAGCGCTGCGGTGGTGGTCGTTCGATGCACCCGGGCAACTCTGCTGGGTCCGCACGGAGGTTGACACCGCCGACGGGAGTTTGGTGCCCCGCACGGGTGATCTCGTGCCCCGTACGGGGGACCGGCGGGTGCGAGGCTGACGTCAGTCGCCGGTCGCGCCGTCGATACGCTCCCGGATCAGGTCGGCGTGGCCGTTGTGCCGGGCGTACTCCTCGATCATGTGGCTGTGGATCCAGCGCAGGCTGATCTGCTTCCCGGTGCGGCGGTGGCGGCCCTTGGAGAGGTCGTCCAGGCTGAAGTCGGCCGCGTTGCGCCGGGCGGCCTGGATCTCGGCCTGCCAGCTCGCGTACGCCTCCTGCCAGGTGTCCGCCTCGCCGAAGTGGAACTCGCCGTCCGGTTCCTCCTCGCTCCAGTAGAGCGGGGGCGCCGCCTCGTCGGCGAGAATCCTGCGGTACCAGGACCGCTCCACGTCGGCCATGTGCCGCACCAGCCCCATGAGGGACAGCGGGGACGGCTCCACGGAGGCGATGGCGAGCTGGGCGTCGGTCAGGCCCGCGCACTTCATCGCGAGGGTCTGCCGGTGGAACTCCAACCAGCCCTCCAGCATGGCGCGTTCGCCGGCGTCGGAGGCGGGAATACGGCGTTCGGTCGTCATGCCCGGCATCCTCGCCCACGGAGCCCGATCCCACCACGGAATATCGGCCCGTATGCTTCCGGACAGGTACGTAGGCAACCGCGAGGGGAGCGTCAGTGAAGGTCGGCTGCATCGGACTCGGCGACATCGCGCGGAAGGCGTATCTGCCGGTGCTGGGCGCGCAGCCGGGCCTCGAACTCCATCTCCAGACCCGCACCCCGGCCACCCTCACCGACGTCGCCGACAGCCTCCGGCTGCCCGCCGACCGTCGGCACGCGACCCTCGACGACCTCCTCGCCCAGGATCTCGACGCCGCCTTCGTGCACGCGCCCACGGTCGCCCACCCCGAGATCGTCACCCGGCTCCTGGAGGCGGGCGTACCGACGTACGTCGACAAGCCCCTCGCCTACCGCTTCGCCGACTCCGAGCGCCTTGTGGCGCTCGCCGAGGCGCGGAACGTGTCGCTGTTCGTCGGCTTCAACCGGCGCCACGCCCCCGGTTACGTCCAGTGCGCCGACCACCCGCGCGAGCTGATCCTGATGCAGAAGAACCGCGTCGGGCTGCCCGAGGAACCCCGCGCGATGATCCTCGACGACTTCATCCATGTCGTCGACACCCTCCGCTTCCTCGCCCCCGGCCCGGTCGACGACATCACCGTCCGCGCCCGCGTCGCCGAGGGCCTGCTGCACCACGTGGTCCTGCAACTGTCCGGGGACGGCTTCACCGCGCTCGGCGTGATGAACCGGCTCAGCGGCTCGGCGGAGGAGATCCTGGAGGTCTCCGGGCAGGACACCAAGCGACAGGTCCTCAACCTCGCCGAGGTGATCGACCACAAGGGGCAGCCGACGGTCCGGCGGCGCGGCGACTGGGTGCCGGTCGCCCGGCAGCGCGGCATCGAACAGGCCGTGCTCGCCTTCCTCGACGCCGTCCGCGCCGGCAAGGTGCTCAGCGCCCGGGACGCACTGGCGACTCATGAGCTGTGCGAGCAGGTGGTACGAGAGGTTCGGCGGCACTCCGGCGCAGCCTGACCGCCCGCAGCCCCTCGCTCAGACAGAAGCCGGCCAGCACCAGCAGCGCGCCGTCCACCGTCCAGTCCCCGTACCGCACGAACGGTGTGACACCGCGGGCGATCGGCACCTCGTACACCTGTGCCCTGCTGGCGTCCGTGCCCAGCCACGGACCCAGCCGCTGCCCGTCCGGGCCGTACACCGCGGAGACGCCGGTCAGCGTGGCGTGGACCATGGTGCGGCCGGTCTCGGCGGCCCGCAGAGCGGCCAGCGAGGCGTGCTGTTCGGGGGCCCAGCTGTGCTGGAACGACGAGGTCGAGGTCTGGCCTATCAGCACCTCGGCGCCGTCCTGGGCGAGATGCCGGCTCATGTCGGGGAAGGCGGTCTCGAAGCAGACCATGGGGCCGATCCGCAGCCCGTGGCCGACGTTCATCACCACCTGCTCGGTGCCGCGGCGCCGGTCCTCGCCGGCCGCCTTGCCGACCGAGGTGGCCCAGCCGAGCAGGGAACGGGCCGGTATGTACTCGCCGAACGGGACCAGCCGCATCTTGTCGTACCGGTCCCCGGTCGGGCCGTCCGCGCCCACCAGGAGGGAACTCTTGTAGATGCCGGGTCGGTCGGAGCGCCGGGCGTCCACGTTGACCAGGATGTCCGCGCCGGTCTCCCGGGAGAGGGCGGCGATCCGCCGGGCGAGGTCGGGCCGGTCACCGAGGTCGTACCCGACGCTGCTCTCGCCCCATACGATCAGGTCGGGGCGC
The DNA here is from genome assembly GCF_040651615.1 of Streptomyces sp. NPDC048417. Lineage (NCBI taxonomy): Bacteria > Bacillati > Actinomycetota > Actinomycetes > Kitasatosporales > Streptomycetaceae > Streptomyces > Streptomyces sp. NPDC048417. The sequence continues at coordinate 72,158 of NZ_JBEZKI010000035.1, forward strand.
TGCCCGGCCAGTTGCCGGGTCAGCTGCTCCTCGCGGGCGAAGCGCCGGTCACCGCTGTCGGTGCCGTCGACGATACCGGGCTGTACGACGGCGATACGGACATGGCCGTCGACGTCCGGGCGCGGTGACCACGCCCAGGCGGCGGAGGTCGCGGCGGCCGTGGCCACCAGCGAGGCCACCGCGGGCACCCGCGCCTCGCGCACGCAGACGAGCACGGTCAGCGCCACATTGACGGCCACGACCAGGAAACTCAGCAGCCACACACCGCCCACGGAGGCCAGCCGCAGCGCGGGCGTCACCTGCCACTGGGTGGCGCCGAGCATGCCCCACGGCCCGCCCAGCCCCTGCCAGGACCGCACCAGTTCCACCATCAGCCAGCCCGACGGCAGCACCAGCACCGCGGTCGCGGCCCGCCCCGGCGACGGCGTCCCGCCCAGCAGTCGGCGCGTCAGCAGGCCCCAGGGCGCCCAGAGCACACTCAGCAGGCCGGCGATCAGGAAGATGAAGACGTGCAGGCTCGGCAGCAGCCAGTGGTGCACGGCGACCATGAACCCGAACCCGCCGCTCCAGCCGTCGTAAGCCGCCCGCCGCCCGGTCGGCGCCGAGCGCGCCAGGAGCAGCCAGGGGACCAGGGCGACGTAAGCGAACCACCACAGCGACGGTGCCGGAAAGGCCAGTACGGGCAGCGCGCCCGCGAACGCCGCCGCGCAGGAACGCCGCCACGGGGAGGTGAGCCAGCGCTCGACGGTCCTCATGCATCGCCTCCTGCCTGCGGGTCCTTCCAGTGTGCGGGACCGGCGGGGAGCTCCGACAGGGGGCAGGGGCGCGGGGTCAGTCCGGTACGGCCGTCGCGCGCTGGTCGCTCATCCTGCGCCACTTCTCCTCGACGACCACCTGGCGCAGCCGCCAGCCGTCCCGGGTGCGCAGGAACGCGAAGGCGTAGCGGCCGCCGCACACGAAGTCCGGGGCGGTGGAGGCGCCGTCGGCGCCGGCGAACCGCATGGGGTTGATGTAGTCGGCCTGGAGGTGGGCGGTGTCCCCGGCGTCGTGCTCCAGGATCCCGAACCGCACCTGACGGTTGACGATCAGGTGCTGCCGCATCGAGAACAGGGTCAGGCTCTCCGAGAGCCATCCGGCCACCTGTCCGGCATCCCCCTCGATCCCGCCGGCCGACCGGTAGTCGGCCCGCCCGTCCGCGGTGAACAGTCTCCGGTACGCCGTCCAGTCACCGTCGTCGACGGCCACCGCGTAGTCGGTGACCAGTCCGTCCACGGCCAGCCGGTCCATCACGGTCGCGAGCTCCACGCGCTGCGTCATCGGCTCAGTGTTGGGTACGGGGCGAGCACAGCCAAGAGGTGTGGGCGATATGCGGGTGATATTCGGTGATGTTCGAACCGAACCGGTCCCGATCTCGGTCACATGTGCGGCCGGTGGGCCCAACAAGAACGTGAGTTCGGCGAAATCCTCGGACGTCCTTGGGGAGGACACGAGGACGGCCTCACGTGGGAGATCGTCGGCCCGTATGCCGGGGCATTGAGGCCGGTGAGGTTGTGGCGCCCGGAAGCCTCGTCCGGCCGCGTCAGGTCTGCGATTCGGTCGTTGTCAAGACCTGCGGCCGGGAGTCGCGCCGACCCAGTGGTGATAGGCGTCCACGTCGACGTTGCTGCCGCACACGATGGTGACCACGTGTCGGCCGGCGAAGCGGTCGCGGTCTTCGAGGATCGCTGCGATGCCGAGCGCGGCCGACGGTTCGACGACGAGGCCGGCGTGGTCGAGGAGCATCCGCATACCGGCGGTGATGGACGCCTCCTGGACCAGGACGGCGTCGTCGGCGACCAGGAGGAGATCGTCCAGGACGGCCGGGACGGGACGCCGGCCGGCGACGCCGTCGGCGATGGTGTCGGCCGAGTCGGTGGTGACGACGCGCCGCCCCCGCCACGAGAGGGTCATCGCCGGTGCGCCCAGCGGCTGGACGCAGATCACCTCGACCTCGGGTGCCAGTGCCTTCACGACATGGCCCACGCCGGTGGCCAGCGCGCCGCCGCCGAGAGCGATCAGGACGGTGTCGAACGACGGCACGGTGTCCACCAGTTCCAGGCCGATGGTCGCCGCGCCCTCGCACGTCTCGATGTCCAGGCTGTCTTCGAGCAGCCGGATGCCGTCGTACCGCGCGATGGCCGCCGCCCGCTCGCGAGCCATCTCGTGGTCGCCGTCCACCAGTTCCAGCCTGGCGCCCAACGCGCGGATGCGGTCGAGCTTGGCCACAGTCGCACAGCGGGACGCCACGACAGTCACCCCGAGCCCCCGGCCGCGACCGGACCAGGCGAGGGCCAGGCCAAGATTGCCCGCACTGGCGCACACCACGTCTCGCGAGCCGTTCTCGGCGAGCAGGCTCGCGACCACTTCGGTACCGCGGGCCTTGAAACTGCGCACCGGGTTCGCCGTTTCGAGCTTGATGCTCACCGTGCACCCGAGGCCGGGCTCCAGCGCCTCGCAGCGGTACAGCGGGGTGTCGAGGAAAACCGGGTCGATCAGCCGGCGGGCCGCCCGGATCCGAGCAGTGTCGAGGCGCGTCTTCTGCACGACGCAGCAGCGTAGTGCGCGTGACAGTTCACGTCCTGTGAAGCAACGGGGCAGTTCGGCTGCCGGAGCTTGGGAACGTTCGATCTGTCGGGACGGGTTCGCGCGGGGGCCGCGGAGTGCCTGCCTGCCCCACCGGGTTCAGTCGTAAGATCATCGCTCGGTCGGTCTCAGGAGGCTCGTATGGCACGTCCCGTCACGGTCGTCACCGGTGGGAGCCGCGGTATCGGCGCGGCGACCTGCCTGCGGCTCGCGGCCGACGGGCATGATCTCGTGATCGGCTACGTCCGGGACGCGGGCGCCGCCGAGACGGTCGCGGAGGGGGTGCGTGCGGGCGGGGCGCGTTGTGTTGTCGTAGCGGTGGACACGGCGGTGGAGGCGGATGTCGAGCGGCTGTTCGACACGGCGGAACGGGAACTGGGTGCCGTCACCGGGCTGGTCAACAACGCCGCCGTGACCGGGCCGCTGGGACGGCTCACGGACGTGGACAGCGCCGATCTGCGGCGGGTCGTCGAGGTCAATCTGCTGGGTACGCTGCTGTGTTCACGGCGGGCCGCCCGGCTGATGGCGGAGCGCGGGAACGGCGCGATCGTGAACGTGTCCTCGGCGGCGGCCACGCTCGGCAGCCCTGGCGAGTACGTGCACTACGCCGCGACCAAGGCGGCCGTCGACGCCCTGACCGTGGGCCTCGCCAAGGAGCTCGGACCGGACGGGGTGCGGGTCAACGCGGTCGCGCCCGGAGCCGTCGACACCGACATGCACGCGGCGATGGGCGACCCAGGACGGGCCCAACGGATCGGCGCCGCAGTGCCGTTGGGGCGGGCCGGCCGGCCGGAGGAGATCGCCGCCGCCATCGCCTGGCTGCTGTCGCCGGAGGCCTCCTACACGACGGGCGCGGTGCTGCGGGTCTCCGGCGGGCGCTGAAACCCGGCGCCGGGTCAGGCCGCCTCGATGATCCGCCCGCGGATCGCCTCGGCCCACTCGACCACCAACAGCTCGTACTCCGACCGCTCCTGGGCCGACAGGGTTCCGCCCGCACGCAGCCACAGCGCCCGGATGTGCTCGTTGACCTCGGCAGCAGACCGCGCGGAACCAGGGGTTCGGGAATCGGGGGACATACCGAACAGCGTAGGGGCAAGAACTGACCGTGCGCTACCAGGCGGCTACGCAGACCGTATGGGGTTGGTCACGGGCGATACGGCGGGCGGGGCGCCGAGCCTTGGCATTTGCCGGGTGGGTGGTCGCGACACGGATACGGCGGTACGCCCCTGCCCTGGCCTTCGCCCTCACCGGAGCCGGTACGACGCCCCCAAAGCCCGGTAAGAATACGGGCGTTGGGGGTTGGCCGAGATAAGCCGCCCAACCGCGCCCGCACCAGGAACGACCGCCCCCGCGCTCACGCCGTAGTAATTCCCCAGCAGCGCTCACCCCGTCGCCCCATGCCGGAGGGACGTTCGGACCGTCGTCCTCTGTCCGGGGGAGGCGCACACCGTCGTCTTCCGCCCGGGGGGCTGCACCGCCATCTCCCGGGGCCCGGGGCGCTCACGCCCCCATCCCCAAAGGCCTGGGGCGCTCACACCTCCATCCCCGGGGCCCGGGGCGCTCACACCATGGTCGTCGCGGAAGCAAGCAACGCCAGCTTCTCGGCGCTGTCCGTGTCCGGGGCCGGGTGGTAGATGACGAGGGTCTGGCCGGTCGTGCCGGTGACGGTCAGGCGTTCGCGGTTCAGGCGCAGGCGGCCGACCTGGGGGTGGTCGATGTGTTTGGCCGCGCCCTCGCAGGCGGCCACGTCGTGGCGGGCCCAGAGTCGGCTGAAGTGGGGGCTCGCGAGGGAGAGTTCACCGATGAGGTCGATGACGCGCGGGTCGTCCGCCTCCGTCCCGACGGACCGGCGGAAACCGGCGATCATGCCGGCGCCCGCGTTCGCCCAGTCCGGGTGGAGGGCCTGCTCGGCGGGGTCGAGGAAGGTGTCCCGCAGCCGGTTGGCGCCGACCGTGAGACGCGGTGACAGCGCGGTCGCCAAGGCGTTCACGGCGAGCACGTCGAAGTAGCGGCCCTCGACGAGCGCGGGCAGCGGAAGGGCGGCGACCAGCTGGGCGATGCCGGGCGGGACCGTCTCCTTGCGTCGGCGCCGCCGCCGGCGGCGGCGGGGCTCTGCGGCGCCGAGGCTCAGCAGATAGGCCGTCGCGGCCTCGTCGAGGCGCAGCACCCGGGCGAGGGACTCCAGGACCTGTACGGAGGGGTTGCGGTCGCGGCCCTGTTCCAGGCGCAGGTAGTAGTCGGCGCTGATCCCGGCCAGCATCGCCACCTCCTCCCGGCGCAGGCCCGGCACCCGCCGTACCCCGAGCACGGGGATGCCGACCTGCTCGGGTGTGACGAGCTCGCGGCGGGCACGTACGTACGCGCCCAGCAGGTTCGGTTCGTCGGTCATCCCGCCACCGTAACGCGGGCCCTCGCGCCCCTGCCTGGTCCTGTCACCCCCAGGATCAGCGGGGCTCTGCCCCGGCCGGTGCCGGCGCGGAAGCATGATCGGCGACCGTCATGACCACAGTGAGGAGCGAGACAATGTCGACGTATCTGCTGGTGCACGGCGCCTGGCACAGCGGAGAGTGCTGGGAGCGGGTCGTCCCGCCCCTGACGGCGGCGGGGCACCGGGTGTTCGCGCCGTCGCTGACCGGACACGGCGAGAAAGCGCATCTGCTCGGCCCCGATGTCGGACTCGACACCCACGTCGACGACGTCGTGGGGCTGATCACGGACGAGGGCCTCACCGATGTCGTACTCGTCGGACACAGCTACGCGGGGCTGGTCGTCTCGTCCGTCGCCAACCAGGTCCCCGACCGTGTCGGGCACCTGGTGTATCTCGACGCGATGGTCCCGCGGGACGGCGAGAGCGCCGCCGACGTCCAGCCCGTGAGCCGGGTCCTGATCGAGCGCGCCCTGTCCTCCGACAGCGGCTGGCGGGTCCCGGCGCTGCCCGAACTGCCGCCGCCGCATGGCCTGTTCGGGGTGACCGAGCCGGCGGACCTGGCCTGGCTGCGCGGGATGCTGACCGACGAGTCGGTGCGTTGCCTCCAGCAGCCGGTGGGGCTGGACAACCCGGCCGTGCACACGATCCCCCGGACCCACATCCACTGCGTCGCCGACGTACCGGAAGGCATAGTCCGCCGCCCGGTCCCCGCGACGGAGCAGGTGTGGCGACTGCCCACCGGCCACGACTGCATGATCACCATGCCGGCGGAGCTCGCGGAACTCCTGCTCAAGCTCGGCTGATCCCGAGGGCGATATTCGCTGTGCCGGGGAGGTGCGAGGCCGTAGCCTGCCCGGATGACGGACCAGCACGAGCGCGCGGTACAGGCGGCCATCGACGGGGAGCTGCGGCTTCGCGACCCCGAGGTGCGCGCCTCCCCGGAGCTCGTCCTGGAGCTTCTCGACCCGGAGTTCACCGAGATCGGGGCGTCCGGCCGCCGCTGGGACGCGGTGTCGATCCTCACGGTGACCAGCGGAGGTTCGGTGTCCGCGGAGTCGCCGGTCCAGGTGAGCGAGATGTCCGGGACCCTGCTCGCACCCGGCGTCGTCCACCTGACGTACTTCGCGGACAACCAGGGGCGCCGGGTCCGGCGCAGTTCCCTGTGGCGGCTGACGGAGACCGGCTGGCGTTTGTACTTCCACCAGGGCACTCCGGCCGCCTGACGTACCGCCTGACGTATCGCCTGACGTACCGCCTGACGTACCGGCCGAGGGACTAGCCGGCCGACTCCGCCGCGTGCGGGCTCAGCACGTCCGCCGAGACCAGGGCGATGATCACGATGCCGAGGGCGATGCGGTACCAGACGAACGGCATGAAGCTCTTGTTGGAGATCCACTTCATGAACCAGGCGATGACCGCATAGCCGGACGCGAAGGCGATCACGGTCGCGAACAGGGTCGGGCCCCACGCCACGTGGCCCTCGCTCACCGAGTCCTTGACCTCGAAGGCGCCGGAGGCCAGTACTGCCGGGATGGCGAGCAGGAAGGAGTAGCGGGCCGCCGCCTCGCGCTTGTAGCCCATGAACAGGCCGCCGCTGATGGTGGCGCCGGAGCGGGAGACGCCCGGGATCAGGGCGCACGCCTGGCAGAGGCCGTAGATCAGGCCGTCCTTCACGCTCAGGTTCTCCAGCGTCTTGCGCTGCTGCGGCGCCCGGTGCCGGCCGCCCGTCTCGTCGCGGGCGGCCAGCCGGTCGGCGACGCCGATGACGATGCCGACGACGATGAGCATGGTCGCCGTGATGCGCAGATCGCGGAACGGACCCTCGATCTGGTCCTTGAGCGTCACACCCAGCAGGCCGATCGGGATCGAGCCGACGATCACCAGCCAGCCCATCTTGGCGTCGTGGTCGCGTCGCATCGCCTTGTCGAACAGCGACCGGAACCAGGCCGAGACGATCCGCCCGATGTCCTTGCGGAAGTAGATCAGCACCGCGGTCTCCGTGCCGATCTGGGTGATCGCCGTGAAGGCCGCGCCCGGGTCCTTCCAGCCGGAGAAGGCCGCGGTCAGCCGCAGATGCGCACTGGAGGAGACGGGCAGGAACTCGGTCAGCCCCTGGACGAGTCCGAGGATCAGCGATTCAAACCAAGACATGAAGGTACGGCGTCCCAGGGGTGAGAGAGGGGCTGGCGGGCGCGCGGGCGCGCGTGATCACGCGTGTGCAACGGCAGCGTAGCGGGCCGCGGTGACAGTGCGGACACAGGGGTTCGGCGGGTGGACAGGAGCGAGGAGGGTGTTGACCGGCCTGGGTACCGCCGCTTACGTTTCCCCAGGAGAAAGCGCTTGCTCCCGCACATCGGGGTGCGTGTGCGGCGCACGTCGGGCGACGGTTCGCGCCCATAGCCGATCCCCACCCCGAGGAGTGCTGATCACGTCCATGCCCCGCACGCCCCTGCCACCCCCTTCTGGCGCTCCCTTCACCGGCCGCCGCATCCGGGCCGCCGTCGTCGGCGCCGGCGCCATCGGGCGCGGTTCCCATCTGCCCGCGCTCGCCCGGCTGGCCGCGGAGGGCGAGACCGAGGTGGTCGCCGCCGTCGACATCGATGCCACCGCCGTCGAGGCGTTCCGCGCCGAGGCCGGCATCCCGCACGCCTACACCGACCTGGACCGGATGCTCGCCGAGCAACGCCCCGACCTGGTCACCATCGGCACCCCGCCGACCCTGCACCGGGACCAGACGGTGGCGGCGCTGCGGGCCGGCGCCTGGGTGTGGTGCGAGAAGCCGCCGGTGCCGTCCCTCGCCGACTTCGACGCGGTCGAGGCGGAGGAGGGCACCGACGGCGGGCCGTACGCCTCGATCGTCTTCCAGCACCGGTTCGGCTCCGCCTCCACCCATGTGCGTCGGCTGCTGGCCGAGGGGGCGCTGGGGCGTCCGCTGGTCGCCCACTGCCAGACCACCTGGTACCGGGACACCGCTTACTACGCCGTGCCCTGGCGCGGCCGCTGGGCCACCGAGGGCGGCGGCCCGGCGATGGGCCACGGCATCCACCAGATGGACCTCCTGCTCGACCTGCTCGGGCCGTGGAGCGAGGTGCGGGGCATGGCAGGCCGACTGGTGCACGACGTGGAGACCGAGGACGTCTCCACCGCTCTGGTCCGGTTCGCAGGCGGCGCCCTGGCGACCGTCGTCAACAGCGTGCTCAGCCCCGACGAGGTCAGCCGTATCCGCATCGACTGCGAGCGCGCGACCGTCGAACTGACCCACCTGTACGGCCACTCCAACGCGAACTGGCACATCACCCCGGCCCCGGGCGTCCCCGCCGACGAGGCGGCGGCCTGGCAGGACTTCGGCCCGGACGTGCCCAGCTCGCACCTGGCCCAGCTGCGCGAGCTGATCGCCAGCATGCGCGCGGGAGAGCGGCCGCGCAGCAGCGGCGCCGACGGGCGCACCAGCCTGGAGCTGATCACCGCGCTGTACAAGTCGGCGTTCACCGACACCACCGTACGTGCGGGCGAGATCGGTCCCGGTGATCCTTATTACACGGCCCTGCACGGAGGCGCCCCGGGCTGGGCGCCGGTCGAGCGCGAGGAGGTGTCCGCGTGAGCGGTGAGCTGCGGATCACGCACACCCACGGCGACCGGATCAGTGTGACCGAGCCGGTCACCGGGGTGCAGCTCTTCGCGTACGTCTACCGGCCCGAGGCGGCCTGGGAGGCACCCAAGCCCTATCTGCACCCGATCCGCACCCTCGCCGGGGACGTCGTCACCGACTACCGACCCAACGACCACCGCTGGCACAAGGGCCTTTCCCTGACCGCCTCGCATCTGTCCGGCGCGAACCTGTGGGGCGGCAACTCCTACGTCCACGGCGAGGGTTACCTCGTCCTTCCGGAGCGCGTCGGCTCGATGCGGCACGTCGGCTTCGACGAACTGTCGTCGGCGGACGGCCGGCTGGTCGTCGCGGAGCGGCTGACCTGGCATCCGTACGAGGGGACGCTGTGGGCGCGGGAGCGGCGGCGCATCGAGGTCCATGACGTCGACCCCGAATCCGGTGCCTGGGCGCTGACCTGGTCCAGTGCCGTCACCAACGTCCGTGACGAGCCGCTCCGGTTCGGCAGCCCGACCACCGCGGGACGCGAACAGGCGGGCTACACCGGCCTGTTCTGGCGTGGTCCGCGCGCCTTCCGGGACGGCCGGATCATCGGCCCCGAGGGCGAAGGCCCGGAGCTGATGGGCTCCCAGTCGTCCTGGCTGGCCCTGTCCGGCGAGCACGACGGCGCCGACGGCTACGCCACCGTCGTCTTCGAACACGCCCCGGAGAACGACCACTCGGGTACGAGCGGCACCCACCCGGCGCACTGGTTCGTGCGCAACGACCCGTTCGCCGGCATCGCCCCTTCCTGGGCCTTCCACGACGAACTCGAACTGGCCCCGGGCGACACCCTCCGGCGCCGCTACCGGGTCGTGATCGCGAACGGCGCCTGGGAGCGCGCGGACATCGCCAAGTACCTGGAGGCACATCCGTGGTGAGCGGTGGGGCGCCCGGGTTCGCGGGGCTGCCGGGTGGGGTCGCGGTCTCGCGCCTGCGCGTGCACGACTGACCCGCCGCCGACGGTGTGCGCGGCGGAACTCCCCATCCGTACCTGGTCTGTTCGGAGGGTTACGTCGTCACCGGCGGCCGGGGTGCGGTACCGACGCTCACCACCTCCCGGTACCAGGTCACGCCGCTCACGGCCGGCACGGTCGCGGGTTCACGCCGGGCACCGTCCACGCCTCGTCAACGAGGACGACCTGCGCATCACCGTCCTGATGCGGAACAGCGGCCTCCCGGGTGACGGGGGGCGGGGAGGACGCGGTGCTGACGCTGCCGCCGCGCTACCCGACCGACCCGGAGGCGTAGGCCTCGGTGACCGCCGTCCCGGCGGACGCGCCGGAGGCCGAGCGGGAGCGGGACGCCCGCACCCGCCGTGACCTCACCCCGGAGGGCTGTCGCGCCCTCCGCGAGGCCACCGGCCCGGAGCCGCCGCCCGCCTTCCACCGGGCCGCCGCCCTTGTGCGGCCCCGGCTCGCCGACTGGCGGGCCCGCTGCGAGCGCGGCGCGCGGGCGGCAACCGATGCCACCGTCCGGGCGGCCACCGATGCCACGGGGAGCGGCTGGACCGCCTCGAGCGGGGCGATGCGGGCCACCTCGCCGACGCCGTCGTACAGGTAGAGATGGTTGGATTTTCCTACTCACAGAGTTATGGTGAGTTCGGTTTTCCTACTCACCGGTAATCGAGACTGGCAATCGAGGTCCCCACGATGCGTGACGCAGTCATCGTCGAAGCCGTACGCACCCCCGTCGGGAAGGGCAAGCCGAACGGCGCCCTGGCGCACGTCCACCCCGTCGAACTCCTCGCCCACACCCTGCGCACCCTCGTCGAGCGCTCCGGCGTCGACCCGGCCCTCATCGACGACGTGATCGGCGGTACCGTCGACCAGGTCGGCGAGCAGGCCATGAACACCACCCGGTACGCGGTGCTCTCGGCGGGCTTTCCGGAGACCGTCCCCGCGACCACCGTGGACCGCCAGTGCGGCTCCTCCCAGCAGGCCGTGCACTTCGCGGCGCAGGGGGTCATGTCGGGTGCCTACGACATCGTCGTGGCCTGCGGCGTCGAGTCGATGAGCCGGGTGCCGATGTGGTCCAACGTGCCGCCCGGCAAGGACCCCTTCGGTCCCGGCGTCGCCGCCCGCTACCCGGAGGGCCTGGTCCCGCAGGGCATCAGCGCCGAGCTGATCGCGGCGAAGTGGTCGATCAGCCGGGCGGAGATGGACGCCTTCGCGGTCTCCTCGCACCAGAAGGCCGCGGCCGCATGGGAGGCGGGGCTGTTCGACGCCGAGGTGGCGGCCCTGGAGGGGGTCGGGCGGGACGAGTCCGTGCGACCCGGCACCACCGCCGAGATCCTCGCGGGGCTCAAGCCCGCCTACTACGACCCCGGGTTCGCCGAGCGCTTCCCGGGGATCGACTGGAGCGTCACGGCGGGCAACGCCAGCCCGGTCAACGACGGTGCCTCCGCCGTGCTGATCATGGCCGGCGAGACCGCCGAGCGGCTCGGGCTGCGGCCGCTGGCCCGCCTGCACGCGTTCGCCGTGACCGGCTCCGACCCGCTGCTGATGCTGACCGGTGTGATCCCGGCGACGGAGAAGGTGCTGCGCAGGGCCGGGCTGGACCTCGGCGACATCGACCTCTTCGAGGTGAACGAGGCGTTCTCCAGCGTGGTGCTGGCCTGGCGTCAGGAGACCGGGGCCGATCTGGCCAAGGTCAACGTGCACGGTGGGGCCATCGCGCTGGGGCATCCGCTGGGGGCGAGCGGGACCCGGCTGACCACGACACTGGTGCATGCCATGCGGGAACGCGGCGCTCGCTTCGGCCTGCAGACCATGTGCGAGGCGGGTGGGCTGGCGAACGCGATGATTCTGGAAGCGGTGCGGTAGGAACCGGGCGCCTTCCGGGGCGGGGTACTGCGCCGTCTCGCGGCTGCCGCCCCGCCGTGGCTTGTCGCGCACTTCCCCGCGCCCCTTCGGGGCGCGTTGCCGCCGGGGCCTATTTCGCCCGCAGGTGGTGGCGCTTGCGCCAGGCCAGCACCGCGCCCGCCACCGCCGGGACCACGATCGCCGCCACCGAGATCAGGAAGACCGGTGACGTCGGTGTCGAGGCCCGGGCGCCTGCCACGACGTACGCGGCGACGTTCGGGATCGAGCCCAGCCCCGTCGCCAGCAGGAACGGCGCGTAGCGCATACGGGAGACGGACGCCGCGTAGTTCGCGGCCCAGAACGGCACACCGGGGAACAGCCGTACCGCCAGCATCGAGCGGAAGCCGTGCTTGCTGAACTGGTTGTCCGCCGCCTTCAGCAGCCGGCCGCGCAGCAGCGGGCGCAGCGCGTCCTGGCCGAGCATCCGGCCGAGCGCGAAGGAGAGCCAGGCCCCGAGCAGGGTGCCCGCCATGGCCGCGCCCATGCCCAGCGCCGAGCCGAACAGCGCGCCGGCCGCGAGGTTCAGGAACGGCCGCGGCACGAACGCCACCGTGATCAGGCCGTACGCCACAGCGAAGATCACCACCGCGGTGGTGCCCTCGACCTGGGGCGGCCAGCCCTGCGTCATCAGCTTCTGCGGCTCGAAGAGCAGCACCGACAACGCGGCCGCCGCCAGCAGGGCGACGAGCAGGGACAGCCGGGACCACGGCGACAGCAGCAGTCTTGTGCAGCGCGCGGTGAAGCTCACCGGACCGGACACGACAATGGTCAGCTCCTCGGCGGCGGCCGGGGGTACGGCCGTGGCGGTGCCAGAGCGGTTGGCATCGAGCATTCGGTGACACTAGCCGAAGCAGATGTGTGATCGCCGTATGGTTCCTGTCCATTGGGCGAAACCGGCGCCACGGAAAACCGTTCGACGTGCGGCGACGGATCGGCAATGATCTGCGTCATGTTCCGGTACGCCTTCCTCCTCGCAGCATCCGCAGCCGCGGATGCGCCGAAGGCTGCCGTGCCCGTTCTCGTGGCCGCTGCCGACGGCGCCCGAAGCTGACCCTCCCCGGATCGTCCGGCGGACCCCGCAGGGGGAGGGTCGGCGGTTCTCCGGGGTCCCCGCGTCCCGCCCTGACGAGACGCTTCACCGCAGTTCAGGCTTCGAGGTAGAGCCATGCCCAAGACGGCATACGTCCGCACCAAACCGCATCTCAACATCGGCACGATGGGCCACGTCGACCACGGCAAGACCACCCTGACCGCCGCCATCACCAAGGTCCTCGCCGAGCGCGGCACCGGCAGCACCACCCAATACGTTTCGTTCGACCGCATCGACCGGGCCCCGGAGGAGGCCGCCCGCGGCATCACCATCAACATCGCGCACGTCGAGTACGAGACCGACACCCGGCATTACGCCCACGTGGACATGCCGGGCCATGCCGACTACGTCAAGAACATGGTCACCGGGGCCGCGCAGCTCGACGGCGCGATCCTCGTGGTCTCCGCGCTCGACGGGATCATGCCGCAGACCGCCGAACACGTGCTGCTCGCCCGGCAGGTGGGAGTCGACCACATCGTGGTCGCGCTCAACAAGGCCGACGCGGGTGACGAGGAACTCACCGACCTCGTGGAGCTGGAGGTCCGTGAACTGCTCACCGCGCAGGGGTACGGCGGCGACTCGGTGCCCGTCGTCCGGGTCTCCGGGCTCAAGGCACTGGAGGGGGACCCGCGGTGGACGGCGTCCATCGAGGCGCTGCTCGACGCGGTGGACACGTACGTGCCGATGCCGGAGCGGTATCTGGACGCGCCGTTCCTGCTGCCGGTGGAGAACGTGCTCACCATCACCGGGCGCGGGACCGTGGTGACCGGTGCCGTGGAGCGGGGGACCGTGCGGGTCGGCGACCGGATCGAGGTGCTCGGCGCGGACCTCGAGACCGTCGTCACCGGCCTGGAGACCTTCGGGAAGCCGATGGACGAGGCGCAGGCCGGGGACAACGTGGCGCTGCTGTTGCGGGGAGTGCCCCGGGACGCGGTGCGGCGCGGGCATGTGGTGGCGGCGCCGGGGAGTGTGGTGCCGGCGCGGCGGTTCGCGGCGCGGGTGTATGTGCTGTCGGGGCGCGAAGGGGGTCGTACGACCCCTGTCTCGACGGGATACCGCCCGCAGTTCTACATCCGTACGGCGGATGTGGTCGGGGACGTCGACCTCGGTGAGGCGGCGGTCGCCCGGCCCGGGGACACGGTGGAGATGACCGTGGAGCTGGGGCGGGAGGTGCCGCTGGAGGCGGGCCTCGGGTTCGCCATCCGGGAGGGTGGCCGGACGGTGGGGGCGGGGACCGTGACCTCGGTGGAGTGAGGTCGCGGTGCGTGGGGGACCGCGGGCCGGTGGGGGCCGGTCGCGCCCACGCGGCGGAGCCGCGTACCGGCAAGGCCCCGCGCCGCGGGTAGGCATGGGCATCGCACAATGGAGAGGTGAACGAAGCCATACCCGTCGTCCGGGTCACCGATCACGGCACCGCCAAGCTCATGCCCGACGTCGACCGGGACCGGGCCTGGCTGCTGACCGTCGACGGGGCGCCCCAGTCGTACGTCGATCTCGACGCGCCGACGCATCTGGAGTTCGAGTACGCCCGGCGGCTGGGGTACGTGCTGGACGCGGTGGCGGAGACCGGGGCGCCCCTGGACGTGCTGCATCTCGGCGGGGGCGCCCTCACGCTGCCCCGGTACGTGGCGGCGACCCGGCCGGGGTCCCGGCAGGACGTCGTGGACGCCGACCGGGGGCTGCTGGACCTGGTCACCGAGCATCTGCCGCTGCCGGACCACACCGGGATCGCCCTGCACGCCGCCGACGCCCGGGGCTGGCTGGAGGGTGCTCCCGGAGACTCGGCCGACGTGTTGATCGCCGATGTCTTCGGGGGGTCCCGGATCCCCGCGCATCTGACCTCGCTGGGCTATGCCCGGGAGACCGAGCGGGTGCTGCGGGACGACGGGGTCTACCTGGCCAATCTCGCGGACTCCGCCCCCTTCGACTTCCTGCGCTCCCAACTCGCCACGTTCGCCGCCGTGTTCGAGGAGCTGACGGTCATCGCCGAGCCGGGGGTGCTGCGCGGTCGGCGGTTCGGGAACGCGGTGCTCATCGCCTCGCACCGGCCTGTCGACACCGCCGTGCTGGCCCGGCGCACGGCCGCCGACGTCTTTCCGGCGCGAGTCGAACACGGGCCCGCGCTGCGGCGGTTCGTCGGCGGGGCCGGGCCGGTCGGGGACGCGGACGCGGTGCCGTCACCCGAGCCCCCCGGCGGAACGTTCGGCATCGGGTGACGCCGGCGTCGGCTGTGCGGTGACCGGGACCGTGCGGCGGGTGAGGTGGCGGACGTCCGGCACCAGGAGGACCGCCGCCGTGACGGCGACGACCAGGCCCGCGCAGCCCCACAGCGCCGGACTCCGGCCGAAAGCGTCCTCCGCCGGGCCCGCCAGCGCGGTCGCCAGCGGCAGCAGGGAGACGGAGCCGAACCAGTCGTACGCCGAGACCCGGGAGAGCTTGTCCTCGGGTATCTCCTGGTGCAGCACGGTCATCCAGGAGACGCCGAAGACCTCGACCATCGTCCCGGACACGAACATCACCATGTAGAGGATCCCCACCGGGACGGGCACCGCCAGCGCCGCCGAGGGCAGGGCCAGCGGGAAGATGCAGAGGGTGCCGACGAACAGCGGCCGGCGGGGTTTCCAGCGGGTCATCAGCAGGGCGCCGGCCACCGTGCCCGCGCCGAAGGCGCCCAGCGCCAGGCCCCATGGGCCCGGTCCGCCCAGGCTGTCGCGGGCGACGAGCGGGCCGTAGACCGCGTCGGCGGCGCCCACCACCGCGTTCGCGATCGAGAACTGGACGACGATGCCCCACAGCCAGGGGCGCCCTTTGACCTCCTGCCAGCCCTCCCGGAGGTCGGCCAGCAGCCCCTCGCCAGGGGCGCGCGGCGGGATATGGCTGACGTCGAGGAACGAGCGCAGCAGGCCGGCGACGGCGAACGCGGCCGCGTCCACCGCCAGCACCCAGCCGGGGCCCACCGCCGCCACCAGCGCGCCGCCGAGCGCCGCGCCGCCCAGGGCCGCGCCCTGCATCGCGATCCGGAACACGGCGAAGGCGCGGCCCGCCTGCTCCCCGCTGACCGAGGACATCAGCATGCCCTCGGCCGCCGGGCTGAAGAACGCCTGGCCGGTGCCGCCCAGCGCGGTGAGCAGCATCATCTGCCACAGCCGGGGGTCACCCGCGAGCACCAGGACGGCGAAGGTGCCCTGGGAGAGGAAGTTGAGGCAGTTGGCCGCGACCATCACCCGGTGGCGGGGGAACCGGTCCGCCACCGCGCCGCCGATGAGCAGGAACAGCACCAGCGGAAGGGTCCGGGCGGCGGCCACCAGGCCGACGTCCCCGCCGTCGCCACCCGCGTCCAGGACCGCGAACGCGGCGGCGATCAGCGAGCCGCCCGCGCCCAGGCTCGTCACGACCGCCGCCGCGGTCAGCAGACTGTAGTTGCGGCCCGCCCAGCCGGGTCTGCGCAGGCGGGTGGGGGTGTCGGGGGCGTCGGAGGTGGAGGTCACCGCCTGACTATCCCTGCCGTCGGTCCGGCTTGCCAAACCGTTCGGTGGGCTTCAGGCCCCCCTGATCACATCAGCCGGCGGTCGGGGTGCCGTGCAGCCGGACCGTGCTGAGGATCTTCATGATCGTCGCGGTGGGGATCTCGCCGTGGACGCCCTTGGCGCCGTAGAAGTCCCAGGACACCAGGTCGCCGGCCGAGTTCTCGAAGCCGAACGTGATCGCCTTGCCGTCGCTCGCGCACTTGCCCTTCTGCGGGGTGTTCGCCGAACGCGCCCAGGCGTAGGCGCCCTTGAGGCCGGACGCGGTGGTGTAGGCGGTGGCCTTCTTGTCGTAGCCGATGCTCTTCTTGTCCGGCTGCGTGTAGCCGCCGTACACCCACCAGGGGACCTCCCGGACGGCCGCGTCACCGCCGCTCTTCGCGCCGCTCTCGCCCTTGGTGCCGACCGCCGCGAGGGACGTGTCCTCGGTCCTGCCGTCCTTGTCGTCGTCGCTCGTGCACCACTTCGACTTGTACTGGGCGGCCCCCGACATGGTGACGATCGGCTTGGCGTCCTTGTCCTCGAAGCCGATGGACGTACCGGGGGTCAGCACCTCCCAGTCGGCCGGCACGTCGAAGGCCGTGCCCCACTTGGGGTTCACGACGGTCTTCCAGCCGGCGACCGTCGGCTTCTCGGTCTCGTCGCCGCGCGGGTTGTCGTCCGTCGAGGCGGACGCGGAGACGGTCGGCGAGGGTGTCGGCGACCGGGTCGCCCGCTGGTCCTTGCCGTTGTCCGCCTTGTCGTCCTTGTCGCCGCCGAGCACCAGGAACCCGGTCACCCCGGCCGCCACGACGACGGCCGTGGCCGCGAGGATCGCGACCAGTTTCGTCCGGTTGCCGCCGCCTCCGCCCTGCGGTGCCTGCGGCCCGCCGGCCGGTCCCGGCGGACCCCACTGCGGCTGCTGCCCGTACCCGCCCGGCTGCGGATACTGCTGGTATCCGGGCTGCTGGTACGGGTTCGGCTGCTGGTAACCCGGTTGCTGATACGGGTTGTTCTGCGGGTACTGCTCGCCCCCTGGCGGCTGCTGTTCTGGCCACATGGCTCGTAACCCTAGTGCCGCCCGGGACGCCGTACATCCCTGGCGCCGGCGAACGCCACGCCGCCGGCTGGCCGCCACGATGACGACGATCTGCGCACCGGCACTGTTCAGACTCGGCTACTCGTGAGTAACATGGCCGTCATGAGCACAGACCAGATGTCGATCGGCGAGATGCTCGCCGCCACGGTCCCGATGGTGCGGACCCTCAACCTGGAGTACCTGGAGACCACTCCGGAGCGGGCCGTGCTGTCCCTGCCGGACCAGGGCGACTTCCACAACCACATCGGCGGGCCGCACGCGGGCGCGATGTTCACCCTCGCCGAGTCGGCGAGCGGCGCGATCGTCCTCGCCGCCTTCGGCGACCAGCTCTCCCGGGCCGTGCCGCTCGCCGTGAGCGCCGAGATCGCCTACAAGAAGGTGGCTCTCGGACCGGTCAAGGCGACCGCGACCCTGGGCCGCCCGATCGCCGACGTCGTCGCCGAACTCGACGAGGGCAAGCGCCCCGAGTTCCCGGTCGCCGTCGCCATCCAGCGCGAGGACGGCGCGGTAACCGGCGAGATGACCGTGATCTGGACCCTGCGCCCCAACGGCTGAGCTACTCCTCGATGAAGGCGAGGAGGTCGGGGTTGAGGACGTCCGGGTGCGTCGACAACATGCCGTGCGGGTAGCCGTCGTAGCTCTTGAGCCGGCCGTTCTTGAGCAGCTCGGCGGACTTCGGGCCGGCGTCGGCGTACGGCACGACCTGGTCGCCCGTGCCGTGCATGACGAGCACCGGGACCTCGATCTTCTTGAGGTCCTCGGTGAAGTCGGTCTCGGAGAAGGCCTTGATGCACTCGTAGTGCGCGTTGGCGGCGCCTGTCATGCCCTGGAGCCACCAACGGTCGATCAGCGCCTGCGACTTCTCGACCCCGGGCTGGTCGAAGTTGTAGAACGGCCCCGACGGCACGTCGATGTAGAACTGGGCGCGGTTGGCGGCCAGCGCGGCGCGGAACCCGTCGAACACCTCGATGGGCAGGCCCTCGGGGTTGCTCTCCTTCTTGACCATGACCGGGGGGACGGCCGCGACGAGGACCGCCTTGGAGACCCGCCCCGGCTTGGCCCGCGCGACGTAGCGAGCGACCTCGCCGCCGCCGGTGGAGTGGCCGATGTGCACCGCGTCCTTCAGGTCGAGGGCGTCGGTCAGCGCGATGACGTCGGCCGCGTAGGTGTCCATGTCGTGGCCGGTGGCGGTCTGGCTCGAACGGCCGTGGCCGCGCCGGTCATGGGCGATGACGCGGTACCCCTTGGACAGGAAGTACAGCAACTGGTTGTCCCAGTCGTCGGAGCTCAGCGGCCATCCGTGGTGGAAGACAAGGGGCTTGCCGTCGCGGGGGCCCCAGTCCTTGTAGAAGATGATCGTGCCGTCGGATGTGGTGACCGTGCTCATTGCTCATCCTTACGTGTGGGCGGCGGGTCCGGCGGGTTCGGCAGATCCGGCGGGTCCGGCCGGTCCTGGCCAGGCGTGGACTCCGCGGTCGAGAGGCGTTCGCCGGTTTCGAGTCGCGTCGGTCGCCCGCCGCCTCATCGCAGGGACGAGGCGGCCGACTGGATCACCTTCGTCACGGCTGCCGGGTCCGACACGAGCGTGAGGTGCGAACCGCCGTTGTAGACGGTCACGTTGGACTTCGCGCGGCGCGCCATCATCTTCTCCGAGCTGGGGGTGATGATCTGGTCGCCGGTGCTGATGAAGTACCAGGAGGGGATCGTCTTCCACGCCTCGTACTTGGACGGGGTGTTGAAGGCCACCGTGGTCGCGGCACGCTGGGTGGCCCACAGGTTGACCGCCTGGTCATGGGGCACACTGTTCGCGAACTTCGTGACGAACACGTTCTCCTTGAGGTACAGCGCGGACGCCTTGGACGGTGCGTTCGCGTACGGCACGGCGTCGTACAGATCGGCCGGCGACCCCTTGGACAGGACCGAGGTCGGGCCGCTGAGCTGCGCCGTGGTCTCCCCGACCGCCGGTACGGCGGCGTCGACGTAGACGAGTGCCTTGACGTTGGCGACTCCCTGGGCGGCGTTGGTGATCACCGAGCCACCGTAGGAGTGCCCCACCAGGACGATCGGGCCCTTGATGCTCTTGAGGAAGTACTGGACCGTCTGCGCGTCGGTCGTCAGGTTCTCCAGCGGGTTGCCGATGGCGCGCACCGTGTACCCCGCGCGACGCAGGAGGGTGGCCTCGCCGTTCCAGCTCGACGTGTCCGCCCACGCGCCGTGCACGAGCACGATCGTGGGTTTCGTCTGCTTCTCGGCTGTGTGCCCGGCGCTCGCCGCACCGCCCGGCGGGGCCGCGGCGGTCATGCCGGTGACGGCGATCGTGACTGCCGTCAGAGTCGTCGAGAGATTCCGCCGCCGCGCGGTGGACGCCATCGGAAGCCTCCTTGTTCCAGCTTTTCCGGAGGGAACGCGTCCCGACAGGAAGGAAGGGCCGCCGGCATCCGGATCGGAGAAGAGGCCCGCTGCACCGGTGAACACGTCCCTGGCTCTCCACACGACGGTAGCGCCATGCCGCCGCATCAGCACCTGGGCCCGGAACGGCCAGGCCGGAGCGCCGGAGAGGTCCGGGACAGGGACGTGCGGCCCCCTCTCGTGAGCGGTCGCCCGGCCGTACGCCCGGTGCCCTCGGCCGGCCGGCACCGCGAGCGGGGTGGACACCCTCAGCCGTACCGGCGGCCCGCCCCCGCGCCACTGGTCGTGCTGCCTTCCACCGCGGCCCCTCGACCGTCGCCAAAACCGCTTTCAGCTGTTGGGCCACGGCCGACCGCTGACACCGCCGGCCTGCCCGGCCGCCCGGCGGCCGAGCGGCTTCGCGGTGGCCGAGCGGCTTCGCGGTGGCCGAGCGGCTTCGCGGTGGCCCGGCGGGTGTACGGCTTCCCCCTCTCGCGTGGCTCGCTCAGGCGGCCCGGTCGGAGCGTCGTGCGGTCGCGTCGGCTGTCAGACCCGCCACGAACTCCTTCAGCCACGCCGTGAACTCGGGCCCCAGATCCGGGCGTTCGCAGGCGAGCCGGACCACCGTGCGCAGATAGTCGGCCTTGTCGCCGGTGTCGTAGCGCAGTCCGTCGAAGACGACCCCGTGCACCGCGCCGCCCGCGGCCAGTTCCTGGAGTGCGTCGGTCAGCTGGATCTCGCCGCCCCGGCCGGGCGCGGTCCGCTCCAGGACGCCGAACACCTCGGGGTCGAGGACATAGCGGCCGATGACCGCGTAGTTGCTGGGCGCGTTCTCCGGTGACGGCTTCTCCACCAGACCGGTCACCCGGACCACGCCGTCCTCGCCGCTGTGCTCGACGGCGGCACAGCCGTAGAGGTGGACCTGTGACGGGTCGACCTCCATCAGTGCCACCACACTGCCCTCGAAGCGGTCGCGCACCTCCAGCATCCGGCTGAGCAGGGTCTCGCGCGCGTCGATCAGGTCGTCACCGAGGAGTACCGCGAACGGCTGGTCGCCCACATGGTGCTTGGCGCACAGCACCGCGTGGCCGAGGCCGAGCGGGTCGCCCTGGCGGATGTGGTGGATGTCGGCGAGCCGCGAGGGGTCGCGTACGGCGTCCAGGCGCACGGTGTCGCCCTTGGCGGCCAGCGCCTGCTCCAGCTCGAAGGCGTTGTCGAAGTGGTCCTCGATGGCCCGCTTGTGCCGGCCGGTGACCATGAGGATGTCGTCGAGCCCGGCCTGGGCGGCCTCCTCGACGACGTACTGGATGGCCGGCTTGTCGACGACCGGCAGCATCTCCTTCGGGGTCGCCTTGGTGGCGGGCAGGAACCGGGTGCCCAGTCCGGCGGCAGGGACGACGGCCTTGCGCACCGACCGGGGGGACGTGGGGGCGGGGGAGGTGTGGGGGGCGGTCATGCGGCACATGCTGGCCCACCGGGATGAGAGCGGGCCGAGAGAAACGTGGGAGACGGCTGTGGAAGGCCGCGTTCCGCCGCCGGGGACCGTGGCCGCCCGGAGTTGAAGGTTTCGTGTGCCATCGGGCCCGTGGCGCACACAAGTTGAACCTGTGAACCCGCTGAATCCAATCCGCTTGTGGATACCGACGGTAACTTATCTGAATTTCCAGAACTCTGAACCTGGGTCACCCCGACTTCTTGTTTCCTGTGAGGCCCGTGTGCGAAGGTGAGCCTCCCCGCGGGAGGGCCCAGAGACCGACATGCTCGTCGGTCCGGTCCTTATGGGCTCCACAAGGTATGCACCAATCAGGCACTGCATTCCGTCAGGACGCCATTTCGCATGCCGTCCTGCGGCTCGGAAGGAAATGGTTCAGTGCAATCCCCCCACCCCCCACGCCCGCCCTACCCGCCTCGTCCCGGTTCGAGCCCGGGGGAGTCCGACCGTGATCTCATCGCCCAGCTCACCGGAACCCCCGCGGCCAGGCACCATGCCGTCGCCCTGCTGCTCACCCGCCACTGGCGCGCCACCTGCGACTACGCGGTCGTCTGCCTCGCCTCCGCCACCCCCGTCGCGCAGCTGGTCGCCAGCGCCGCCTTCGAGCGGGTGCTCGGCCGGCCGGCCGGCGGCGCGGTCGGCGGCGCCCTGCGTCCGCAGCTCCTGGTCGCCGTACGGGAGACGGTCCGCGCCTGGGCGGCCGACGAAGCCATTTCCGTGGTCGTACCGGAACTGCGCAAAACCACCGGCGGCCGCGGACTCAGCGCGGCGAGACCCGGCACCCCGGAAAGACGGCAACTCGCAGAACGCGCTTTCCGGGCTCTTCCCTGGGCCTCGCAATGCCTCCTCTGGCACACCGAGGTCGAAGCTGAACCCATAAACATACCCGCCGGTCTGTTGGGTGTCGACGCCCCTACCGCGACAGCCGCCCTCGATCAGGCCCGTGAACAATTCCGGGTCGGCCTGGTACGCGCCCACCGGGAACTCGCGCCTTCGAAGGAATGCCGTTTCTACAACCGTCTCCTCGACGTCCCCATTCGCCGGGGCGGCGCTCTGCTCCCCGATGTGCAGAAGCACCTGACGGTGTGCCGGTTCTGCCGGCACGCCGCCGAACAGCTCAGCCATTTCGACGGCGGCCTGGAGGTGCTGCTCGCCGAGACCGTGCTCGGCTGGGGTGCCCGCCGCTATCTCGACTCGCGGCCCGGCCACGGCGCCGTCGAGGCCTGGCCGACCGGTACCGAACCCGAACCCGCGGCGGTACCCGGCGGCCGGCACCGCACGGTGTCCGAGGGCGGCAGACGCAAGGCCTTGCTGGCGGGCGCCGGCCTGGTCTCCCTCGCACTGCTCGCCACCGTGCTCGTGGCCAAGGGCTGGTCCGACGACAACGCTGTCCCGCACCCCGGCACCACCTCCTGGGGCGCCCCCGGCACCAGCACCACCCGGCCCGGCCCCGACCGGAAGGCGTCCGCCGGCACCTCACCGTCACCGGCCTTGGCGGGCGAGCCCGTCGAGATCGCCCACGGCAGGCTGCGCAGCCTCGATGCCGGGCTCTGCCTGGACGTGCGTGGCGGCCGGCCGCGGCTGGGCGCGGACCTGCGGCTCGGCACGTGTTCGGACACCGGGTCCCAGCAGTGGTCGTACCAGGACGACGGCCTGCTGCGCGGCGCGCTCGACCCCAGCCTCTGTCTCGCCGCCGACCCGGGCACGCACCGGGTCGTGCTCTCCGGCTGCCTGGTGCACGCGGGCGAGGTGTCGTACGACCTGACGGTCCGTGGTGAGCTCCTGCTGCGCTGGGACAAGGACCTCGCGCTGGCGGTGGACGGCACGAAGGTGGTGGTGGCCCGGCGCGACGGGTCGTTCCAGCAGCGCTGGGAGCTGGCGCCGGGCGGCGGGGGCGCGCCGGTGACCCCGGACGCCACGCACTCCGCACCGCCCGGGCCGAAGAAGGGCGAGCCGTCGGGAGTGCCCGCGCCCCCGGCCGTGCCGGACGATCCGCAGGACGACTCCGGGACGCCGCGGGAGCCGTACAGCACGCGGGTCGCGCAGGTCGGCTCCCATGACGACCCGGCCCCGGCCGAGCCGCAGATGCCGGCCGAACCCGTCGGATCGCTCGCCGGAACGGTCGGCGGCGTCCTGGAGGCCGTGCCGGCCACGGTGACGGGTGTCGTGAGCGGGGTGGGAAGCCTGCTCGGCTAGCCGGCCGGCGGAGGGCCGCGCGCCGAAGCGGTGGAGGGCCGGCGGGTGGATCGGTGGAGGGCCACGGTGTGAGTGGCCCTCCGTTTTCGGTTCTTGTCGGCGTCGGGCCGTTTCTTGTTCAGATCGTTGACACGAGTCACCACCGGATCTACGTTTCCGACGCGCCGGTGGTGCGGTTGACGGTCCGTCAAGGACGTGTGGCGGATGGTGCGTTCACATGCCGAACGCGGTCCGGGCACCCGGGCGCGCCTTCGCGGTCCACATCGTCGTGCCCGCACACCGAAGGAGTGACGGCTCATGTCCGAAACCGTCTCCCGACGATCCGCCCTGCGACTGACGGCCGGCGCCGTCGCGGTCGCCGCCGCGGCCACCGGCGGACTCGTCTCGCTCACGTCCGCCGCCGCGGCGGCGGGGCGACCCGAGGCCGGAGCCGGCCCCCGGGTCGAGCGGCTGATCGCCAGACTCACGCTGGACGAGAAGATCTCCCTGCTGCACGGGGCCACCGACCCCGACTCGCTCGGCCAGGCCGGCTACGTGCCCGGCGTCCCCCGGTTGGACATCCCGCCCCTCAGACTCGCCGACGGCCCGGCCGGGGTCCGTATCACCGAACACGCCACCGCCCTGCCCGCCCCCGTCCTGCTCGCCTCCGCCTTCGACCCCGGGCTGGCCCGCCGCTACGGCCGGGTGATCGGCCGCGAGGGCCGCGCCCTCGGCCAGGACGTCCTGCTCTCCCCGATGGTCAACCTCATCCGCACCCCCTACGCGGGCCGCAACTTCGAGACCTTCAGCGAGGACCCGCTGCTCGCCTCGGACCTGGTCGCCGCCGAGATCGGCGGCATCCAGGGCGAGGGCCTGATCGCGACCGTCAAGCACTTCGCGCTCAACAACCAGGAGAAGGACCGCAATTCGATCGACGTGCACGCCGGTGAACAGACCATGCACGAGATCGAGCTGCGCGGCTTCGAGGCGGCGGTGGCGGCCGGCACCGGCGCGGTCATGGGCGCCTACAACAAGGTGAACGGCACCTTCGCCTGCGAGAACAAGACCCTCCTCACCGACATCCTGCGCGATCAGTGGGGCTTCCGGGGCTGGGTGATGACCGACTGGTTCGCCGCGCACAGCACGGTCGCCGCGATCACCGCCGGCCTCGACATGGAGATGCCCGACGGGACGTACTTCGGTACGGCCCTCAAGTCCGCGGTACAGAACGGCAGCGTGGCCGAGAAGTACCTCGACCGGGCGGTACGGCGGATCCTCTCGGTGATGGACCGCTTCGGCCTCCTCGACGGCAGCGCCCCGCCGCGCCCCGGCCGCGACGCCGAGGCGGGCGCGGCCGTGGCCCTGGAGGTCGCCAAGGCCGGCGCGACCCTGCTGCGCAACGAGCGCCGCACCCTGCCCCTGGACGACGGCGGCATCGCGGTGATCGGACCGACCGGCGGCCTGCCCTTCGTCAGCGGCGGCGGCAGCGCCCACGTCATCCCCGACCACGCCGACAGCCCCCTCGACGCCATCAGGGCCCGGGCGCACGGCACGGTCACCTACGCACTCGGCGAGGACCTCTTCGGCAAGGCGGTGCCCGCGACCGCCCTCAGCCCCGCCTTCGACAGCGAGGGGCAGCAGGTCGCCGCCGGGAAGGCCTGGGAGTACGACGGCACGCTCACCGTGGGCGAGACCGACGAATGGACTCTGATCCTCCATTTCTCGTCCGCGGCCACCGCCCGGCCCACGGTCCTGCTGGACGGCGAGGACCTGTTCCCCCTCGCGCCCGGATACGGCGAGTACTTCTCCGGGGGGCTCGTCGCCGTCGCCCCCGACGGCCTCGGCGTCCGCCGTGCCACCCGCCAACTCGCGAAGGGCGCACACCAGTTGAAGATCACGGCGGCGGGCGGCGACTCCGGTCTGCTGTTCCGGCTGCGCCGGATCACGGGAGCCACCCGGGCCCAGGACGTCGCCGAGGCCGTGAGCGCGGCCCGCGCCGCACGCCACGCCGTGCTGTTCGCCTACGAGGACGCGACCGAGGGCCTCGACCGCACGACCCTCGCCCTGCCCGGCCACCAGGAGCAGCTGATCCGGGCCGTGACCGCGGCCAACCCGCGCACCACCGTCGTCCTCAACACCTCGTCGTCCACCTCGATGCCGTGGCTCGCGGACGCCGGGGCCGTGCTCCAGATGTACTACCCCGGCCAGGAGGGCGCGGCCGCCACCGCCGCCGTCCTCTTCGGCGACAGCGACCCCGGCGGGCGCCTCACCCAGTCCTTCCCGGTCGACGACGACCACCACCCGGTCGCCGGCGACCCGCTCCGCTACCCCGGCGTCGACGGCACCGAGGAGTACTCGGAGGGCATCCACGTCGGCTACCGCTGGTACGACGCGCACGGCGTGCGGCCCCTCTTCCCCTTCGGACACGGACTGTCGTACACCTCCTTCGCCTACTCCGACGCTCAGGCACGCTGGACGCGCGGCGGTCTGGAGGTGACGTTCGGCGTGCGCAACACCGGGCGCAGGACGGGGGTCGAGGTGCCGCAGGTGTACGTCGGACCCTCGCCCGACCTCCGACTCGACCAGGCGGTACGGGTGTTGGGCGGGTTCCGGCGGCTGGAGCTGCGGGCGGGGGAGCGACGGCGGGTCACCGTGCGGGTCGCCGCGCGCACCCTGTCGTCGTGGGACGCCCGGCGTCATCGCTGGACGCTCGGCACCGGAGCGCGCACCGTCTGGGTGGGCGCCTCGTCGGGCGACCTGAGGCTGCGCACCCGCGCACGGGTGAGCGACTGAGATACTGAATCCGCGTCAATGGGCGGTCGGCGGGCGAAGGCTCTCCGGCCGCTTTACTTCAAGGGTTTACGAGGATTTTCCCGATCGTGTGTTTCATGTGAAGTAATACACTTGCCGACAGGTTTTTGTCAGGCTTGGGTCAGGGTTGGTGCAGGCTTCGTACAGGGACGAGCGCCACCGTTTCCGGTGTGCCACGATCGAGCCAGCGGACCGAAGTCATCCGGAATTTACAGAGCTCGGCCCGGCCGCACGGGGTGTTGCGTCGGGGTGAGTGCCGGGTGAATGACCGGGGCGCTTTGACGGTCTTGTGACGGTGTGACGCCAGTGCTCCACCGGTTCGACCGCCGTTCCGGTGCAGAGGATTGCTCGGATTTTCGGCTCTTGCGGTGAATTCCCCCGACTGGCCGAATCAATACCCCCGGCCGTGATAGGGCCGTTCCGTTATTGACCCGCGAGTAACGAACTCGCTAGTTTCCGGGGGCCTCACCCCGAGCTCTCCGCCGCACACATCCCCCACCGTGCTGTCCTCCCGATTATTCGGAGCATCATGACGTCCCCTGTGCGTGCCGTCGACCTGATCATGTGCATCACCCCTTTCGGAGAACCCGATGCCCGGCTCGCCACAGCGGTCTGTGCCGCCGGCGGACTCGGTGTCCTGGACCTGGGGCGCGGTGACCGAAGAACCCGGGAGGCGCTGGCCCGGCTGAAACGGGCGGCGCCGGCACCGTACGGCGTGCGGGTCGCCCCCGGTTGCGCGCTCACCCCGCAGGACCTCGGCCCGGCGCCCGACACGGTGGTCCTGGCCGCCGGCGCACCCTGGGCCGTCGGCCAACTCGACCCGCGCAGTCGCGTGTTGGCCGAGGTGGCCGACCTCTCCGGGGCCCGCGAGGCGGTCGCCGCCGGAGCGCACGGGCTGATCGCCCGGGGCGCCGAGAGCGGCGGCCGGGTGGGCGGGCTGAGCACCTTCGTCCTGCTCCAACAGCTGCTCGACACACCCGAGTTGGACGTACCGGTGTGGGCCTGCGGAGGCATCGGTCCGCGTACCGCGGCGGCCGCGGTGGCCGGCGGTGCGGCCGGAGTCGTCCTGGACAGCCAGCTGGCCCTGCTCGCCGAGTCCCGGCTGCCCGAGGCGACGGCGGCCGTACTGCGCTCCCTGGACGGCGCCGAGACGACCGTCGTGGCGGGTCACCGGGTACTGCACCGGCGCGGCCCGGACGCCGTGCGCCCGCCCGCCGACGACCCGGCCGCGGTCGCCGCGCTGCTGGGTGCCGAGGACCTGCGCACCCAGTTGCTGCCGGTGGGACAGGACGGCTTCCTCGCCGCCCGGTTCGCCGAGCGGTGGAGCGATGTACGGCGGACCGTGCGGGAGTTGACGGCGGCGATCCGAGAAAGCGGCGGCGCCATCGCCCCGGACGCGTTACGGCCCGCCACCTCCGCCATGAGCCGCGCCCTCGGCACCAGGCTGCCCGTCGCCCAGGGCCCGATGACCCGGGTCAGCGACCGGGCCGCCTTCGCCGCGGCCGTCGCCGACGACGGGGCGCTGCCCTTCCTGGCGCTGGCCCTCGCCGACGGCGCCCGCACCCGGGAGATGCTCACCGAGGCCAAGGCCGCGCTGGACGGCCGGCCCTGGGGCGTCGGCGTGCTCGGCTTCGCCCCCGAGGAACTCAGGAACGCCCAGCTCGACGCCGTACGGGAACTGCGGCCCAGCCACGCGATCATCGCGGGCGGCCGCCCCGCCCAGGCGGAGGCGCTGGAGCGGGCCGGGATCAGCACCTTCCTCCATGTGCCCTCGCCCGGGCTGCTCCGGCAGTTCCTGGAGGCCGGGGCCCGCAAATTCGTGTTCGAGGGCTCCGAGTGCGGCGGCCACGTCGGACCGCGCGCGAGCTTCCCGCTCTGGGAGGCCCAGCTCGCCGTACTGGAGGACTTCCCGGAGGCCGAAGGCCTGGAGGTGTTCTTCGCGGGCGGCATCCACGACGAGCGCTCCGCGGCGATGGTCGCCGCGCTCGCCGCGCCGCTGACCGCCCGGGGCGCGGCCGTCGGCCTGCTCATGGGCACCGCCTACCTGTTCACCGAGGAGGCCGTGGACCGGGGGGCGATCCAGCCCCTCTTCCAGCGCCAGGTCAGGGCCGCCGCCTCGACCGCCCTCCTGGAGACCGCACCCGGCCACGCCACCCGCTGCGTGCCCAGCCCCTTCACCCTCGACTACCACCAGCGCGAGGCGGAACTGCGGGCGAACGGGGTACCGGACCGGCGGCTGTGGGAGGAACTGGAGCGGCTCAACGTCGGCCGGCTGCGCATCGCCAGCAAGGGCGTCGACCGTGCGGACGGCGGCGAGCTGACGCCCGCGGACGAGCAACGCCAGCTCAACGACGGGATGTTCATGGCCGGTGAGGTCGCCGTGCTGCGCTCGGCGACGACCACCGTGGCCGCCCTGCACCATGCCGTGACCGACGGTGCCGCCAACTTCCTGGCCCAGCGGCGGCCGGAACCCGAACAGCGCCCGGAGCCGCCCGCCCCCGCCCCGCTCGACGTCGCGATCGTCGGCATGGCCGGGATGTTCCCGCAAGCCCCCGACCTCGCGACCTTCTGGGCCAACGTGGTCGCAGGACACGACGCCGTCACCGAGGTCCCGTCCGAGCGCTGGGACCCGGCCGTCCACCACGCCGACGGCAACACCACCTCCAAGTGGGGCGGTTTCCTGCCCCCCATCCCCTTCGACCCGCTGAGCTACGGCATCCCGCCCGCCTCCCTCGGCCACATCGAACCGGTCCAGCTGCTCGCCCTGGAGGCCGCCCGGCGCGCCCTGGACGACGCCGGATACGGCGCCCGGGGACGGGAGTTCGACCGCTCCCGCACCTCCGTGGTCTTCGGCGCCGAGGCCGGCAGCGACCTCTCCAACGCGGCCACCCTGCGCGCCGTACTGCCCTCCTACTACGGCAAGGTCCCCGACGGCCTCGAAGAGCAGCTGCCCCGGCTCACCGAGGACTCCTTTCCGGGCATGCTCGCCAACGTCATCTCCGGGCGGATCGCCAACCGCCTCGACCTGGGCGGCGCCAACTACACCGTGGACGCCGCCTGCGCCTCCTCGCTGGCCGCCGTCGACGTCGCCTGCAAGGAACTCACCGCCGGCACCAGCGACGTCGTGCTGTGCGGCGGCGCCGACCTGCACAACGGCATCAACGACTACGTCCTCTTCTCCTCGGTGCACGCCCTGTCACCGACCGGCCGCTCCCGCGCCTTCGACGGCTCCGCCGACGGCATCGCGCTCGGCGAGGGCGTGGCCTGCGTCGTCCTCAAGCGGCTGGCCGACGCCGAACGCGACGGGGACCGCATCTACGGCGTGATCAAGGGGCTCGGCTCGTCGAGCGACGGCCGCTCCCTGGGCCTGACCGCCCCGCGCCCCGAGGGGCAACGGGCCGCCCTGCTACGCGCGTACCGCAACGCCGGC
This sequence comes from Streptomyces sp. NPDC048417, assembly GCF_040651615.1. Classification (NCBI taxonomy): domain Bacteria; kingdom Bacillati; phylum Actinomycetota; class Actinomycetes; order Kitasatosporales; family Streptomycetaceae; genus Streptomyces; species Streptomyces sp. NPDC048417. The sequence goes on from NZ_JBEZKI010000035.1 coordinate 101,706, forward strand.
GTCTCCCCGGCACAGGTCGGCCTGGTGGAGGCGCACGGCACCGGGACCGTCGTCGGCGACCGCACCGAACTCACCATCCTCAGCGAGGTGTTCACGGAAGCGGGCGCGGAGAACGGCGGTTGTGCGCTCGGCTCGGTCAAGTCCCAGATCGGGCACACCAAGTGCGCCGCCGGACTCGCCGGGATGATCAAGACCACTCTCGCCCTGTACACCGGCGTCAAGCCGCCCACCCTGCACCTCGACCGGCCCAACGCGGCCTGGAAGGAAGAGGACAGCCCGTTCGCCTTCCACTCCGAGGCCCGGCCGTGGGCCGCTCCGGCCGCCGAACGGGTCGCGGGGGTCAGCGCGTTCGGCTTCGGCGGCACCAACTTCCATGTGGTGCTGGGCGCCTACGACAGTGTCGTACCGCCGGAGCAGGGGCTGGACCTCTGGCCCGCCGAGCTGTTCCTGTTCCGGGGACGGGACGAGAAGGCCGCCCACCGGGGCGTCGAGGAGATCCTGCGGGCCGCCGAGACGGGTTCCTGGCGGCTGCGTGACCTGGCGCTCGCCGCCGCCCGCCGCTCGGACGCCTCGCACGAGCCGGTGCGGGCCGCGGTCGTGGCGCGTGACCCGGACGAGCTGACCGGGCAGCTGCGGCGGGTCCTCGCGCAGGAGCACGACCCGGCCGCCGGCCTCCACCTGGCCGACCCGGCGGCCGACACCGACGCCAAGGTCGCGTTCCTCTTCCCCGGCCAGGGCAGCCAGCGCCCCGGCATGCTCGCCGACCTCCTCGTCGCCTTCCCCGAACTCCAGCACTACCTCCAGCTCGGCCGGGCCCACGCCGGCCCCCTCTACCCGCCGGCCGCCTTCGACGACACCACCCGTGAGCGCCACCGGGCCGCCCTCACCGACACCCGGGCCGCGCAGCCCGCCCTCGGCATCACGGGCCTCGCCGCCCACGCCCTGCTGACCGCGGCCGGGGTCCACCCCGACATGGCCGCCGGACACAGCTACGGCGAACTCGTCGCCCTCAGCGCGGCCGGCGCCCTCACCCCCGAGACCCTCCTGGAGCTCAGCGCCGAACGGGCCGCCGCGATCCTGGCCGCCGCGGGCGACGAACCGGGCACCATGGCCGCCGTGTCCGGCCCGGCCGAGGACGTCGAGCGCGCGCTGCGCACCGCCGGGGTCCCGGACTCGGTCGTGGTCGCCAACCACAACTCGCCCAAGCAGAGCGTGATCTCGGGGCCCACCGAAGAAGTGACCGAAGCCGTACGGCTGTTGCGTGCGGGCGGGCTCGGCGCCAAGCGGATCCCGGTGGCCTGCGCCTTCCACAGCCCGGTGGTCGCCGGCGCCGGGGACCGGTTCGCGGAGGTCCTCGCGGAGACGGCCGTACGACCGCCCGAGTTCCCGGTGTGGTCCAACCGCACGGCGACCCCCTACCCGCCGGATCCCGGTGCCGTACGCGCCGAACTCGCCGCCCAGATCGGCTCCCCCGTCGCCTTCGCCGCCCAGATCGAGGCGATGTACGAGGCCGGGGCGCGGGTCTTCGTCGAGGCCGGGCCCGGCACCGTCCTCACCCGGCTCGTCGGGCAGATCCTCGGCGACCGCCCGCACACCACGGTGGCCTGCGAACCCCGTGCCGGCAGCGGGCTGCGCGGCTGGCTCGACGCACTCGCCCGGCTGGCCGTGGCCGGGGCACCGGTACGCACCGCCTGGCTGCTGCGCGGCCGTGACGCCGTGGACGCGGTCCGCACCCCGGTGCCCAAGCGCCCTGGCTGGACGGTCGACGGACAGCTCGTGCGCACCGCCACCGGAGACCTCCTGCCCGGTGCCCTCGCACCGGCCCGACGAGTCGTGGAGACGACTGTGACGACGAACCAGCCGCACGGCGCCCCGGCCGACCGGGACGCGCTGATCTCCGAATTCCTGCGCACCAGCCGGGAGATGATCGCCGCGCAGCGCGATGTGCTGCTCACCTACTTCGGGGCCACACCGGGGACGGTACCCGCCGCGCCGGTCTCGCCGCAGCAGGCCGCGCCCGCGCTGGCACCCGCTCTCGCCCCCGCACTCGCGCCCGCCGACATCGTCGTACCCCAGCCGGAACCGGTGGCCGGGCCGGCCGCGCCCGCCGGGGCGGCGACCGCGGAGACCGACGTCGAGCGGGTCGTCCTGGAGATCATCAGCGAGCGCACCGGTTACCCCGTCGACATGATCGAGCCCGACCTCGACCTGGAGGCGGACCTGAGCATCGACTCGATCAAACGGGCCGAGATCGCCGGGGAGCTGGCGAAGCGGCTCGGTATCGCGGGCGGGGCGGAGACCCTGGACGACGCCGAGCTGGAGGAACTGGCCAAGGCGCGGACGGCCGCGGCCGTCACCGGATGGCTGAAGGCGCGGGTCGACAGCGGCGAACGGCAGGAGGAGACGGCCACGGCCGCCACCGGCGGCACCACCGACCGGACGGGCGCCGCGGCCGAGCCGCCGGCAGCGGCTGTCGCGGCCGGCACGTCGAAGCCCGCACCCGGTCCGCGCGTACCGGCTTCGGCACTCCGGCCCGCCACCGCCGAGGAGATCCCCCCGGGCGAGGCGCCGAAGCGGTTCGAGATGCGTCCCGTCGCGCTGGCGGAGCCGGACGCCGTCGCCGACCCGGCCGCCCTGCTGTCCGGCAGGCGGTTCGTGATCCTCGGGGACGGCGCCCAACTGGCGGACCAGCACTCCGCGTACGGCTCCCAGCTGGCGGAACGGCTCTCCGCGTACGGCGCCGAGTGCCTGACCGTCGGCCCGGACCACCGGCTCGGCGAGGCGGACGCAACCGTGGACGGGGTGTTGTACCTGGGCGCGCTGCCCGGCAGCGACACGCCCGTGCTGCCGGATGCGTTCCCCGTGCTGCGGGCGGCCCTGGCGCGCGGCCCGCGCTGGCTACTGGCCGCCCGGCCCGCCGAGGGCGAGGACGCGGCCCGCTCGGCCGGGCTGCACGGGCTGTTCCGTACCGTCGCCCGGGAGTACCCGGAGACGGCCGCCCGGGTCGTGACCCTCGCGGACACCGGACCGGCCGCCGTCGCCGAGGCACTCCTCGCCGAACTGCTCGCACCCGAACCGACCCCCGTCGTACTGCGCACCGCCGCCGGCCGGCAGGGCCTGGAGCTGACCGAGGTGCCGCTGGGCCCGCTCGGCAGCACCGGCGCCGGACCGGCCGGGGAGGGGGCCGCCGAGGCCGCCGCGCTCGGCCTGGACCGGGACTCCGTGGTGCTGCTGGTCGGCGGGGCCCGGGGCATCACCGCGAAGTTCGCGGCCGGCCTTGCCGCCGCCTGCCGCTGCCGTGTCGAACTGCTCGGCCGGACCCCCGCGCCCACCGGCCCCGAGGCCCCGGACACCGCCGCCGCGGGTACCCCCGCCGAACTCCGCGCGGCCCTCGCGGCCCGGGGCGGACTCAAGCCCGCCGAGGTCAACCGGGAGACCGAACTGATCCTTGCCCAGCGGGAGATCACCGCCACCCTCGACGAACTCGCCGCACTCGGCAGCGAGGCGCGCTACCGCGCCGTGGACTTCCGCGACCGGGACGCCGCACTCCAGGCCGTCAAGGAGATCCACGCCGACCACGGCCGCCTGGACGGGGTCGTCTTCGCGGCCGGCGTGATCGAGGACCGGCTGATCGCCGAGAAGACCCCGGAGTCCTTCCAACGGGTCTACGGCACGAAGACGGCCGGCGCGACCACCCTGCTCGCCGCCCTTGAGGAGCTGCCCAACGGGCCCGGTTTCGCGGTGCTGTTCGGCAGCATCTCCGCCGTCCTCGGCAACCGCGGCCAGGCCGACTACGCCGCCGCCAACGACGCCCTGGAGAGCCTCGGCGCCGAGTGGGCGGACCGCACCGGCAACCGGGCACTGACCGTGCACTGGGGGCCGTGGGCGCCCACCGGCGGCCACACCGGCATGGTCAGCCCGGAGCTGGGACGCGAGTACGCCCGGCGCGGGGTCAAGCTGATCGACCCCGACGAGGGCGCCGCCGCGCTGCTGCGCGAGCTGGCCTGGGGTGCGGAGTCCGTCCGGGCCGTCGTCTACACCGCGTCGGGCTGGTGACATGACCGACGACCGCCAGACACCGGTCGCGATCGTGGGCATGGCGGTGCTGCTGCCCGGCGCCGCAGGCCTCGACGCGTACTGGAGAAACCTGCGCGACGGCGTGGACGCGATCGGCGAGGTGCCCGAAGGGCGCTGGGACGCGGACTACTACCGGCCCGGCTCGGCGGCCGGGCCCGCCGTCCCCGACCAGGTGTACTGCCGGCGCGGCGGCTTCGTGGACGGCCTCGCCGAGGTGGAGGTCACCCGGTACGGCATCATGCCGAACTCCGTCGACGGCACCGAACCCGACCAGCTGATCGCCCTCGACGTGGCCGCCGCCGCGATCGCCGACGCCGGCGGCGCGGACCGGCTGCCCGACCGGCACCGGATCGGCGTGGTCCTGGGCCGGGGCGGCTATCTCACGCCCGGTCTGGTCCGGCTCGACCAGCGGGTCCGGACGGCAGGGCAACTCGTGCGCACGCTGGGCGAGTTGGTGCCCGACCTCACGCCCGGCCAACTGGCCCGGGTGCGGGAGGCGTTCACCGAGCGGCTCGGGCCCGCCAGCCCCGAGTCCGCGATCGGCCTGGTCCCCAACCTCGCCGCCTCCCGGATCGCCAACCGTCTCGACCTGCGCGGCCCCGCCTACACCGTGGACGCGGCCTGCGCCTCCTCGCTGGTCGCCGTCGACCAGGCGGTCACCGAACTCACCGCCGGGCGCTGCGACCTGATGCTCGCCGGGGGAGTGCACCACTGCCACGACATCACCCTCTGGAGCGTCTTCTCCCAGCTGCGCGCGCTCTCCCCGAGCCAGCGCATCCGCCCCTTCCACCGCGACGCCGACGGCATCCTCATCGGCGAGGGTACCGGGGTCGTCGTCCTCAAGCGGCTCGCCGACGCCGAACGCGACGGCGACCGCGTCTACGCCGTGATCCGCGGCACCGGCGTGGCCAGCGACGGCCGTACCGCCGGACTCGTCAACCCCGACCCCGGCGGCCAGACCCACGCCGTACGCCAGGCCTGGCGGGCCGCCGGTCTCGACCCCGCCGCAGCGCACTCCGTCGGGCTCCTGGAGGCGCACGGCACCGCGACCCCGGCCGGCGACGGGGCCGAACTCACCACCCTCGCCGAGGTGTTCGGGCCGAGCGGCGGCAGCGACGAGCGGGCCGTGCTGGGCTCCGTGAAGTCGATGATCGGCCACACCATGCCGGCCGCCGGAGTCGCGGGGCTGGTCAAGGCCGCCCTCGCCCTGCACCACGCCACCCTGCTGCCCACCCTGCACTGCGACGACCCGCACCCGGCCCTCGCGGACACCCGCTTCCGCACCCTGGACCGGGCCGAGCCCTGGGAGACCACCCCCGAACAGCCGGTGCGCCGGGCCGGGGTGAACGCCTTCGGGTTCGGCGGGATCAACGCACACGTGGTGCTGGAGGAGGCGCCCGGCGGGCGTGCCGCCGCCGTGGCGCCCGTCACGACGGTCACCGAGCCCGAGCGCGTCCTCCTCCTCGCCGCCCGCACCCCCGAACAGCTCGCCGCCGCCCTCGCCGCCGACGACTCCGCCGTCCTCGTCGCCGGTCTCGCCCCCGACCGTGCCCACCCGGAGGCCGGCCCGGCCCGCCTGGGCATCGTCGACCCCACCGCCAAACGGCTCGCCCTCGCCCGCCGCGCGGTCGGCAAGGGCCGGGCCTGGCAGGGCCGCAACGACGTGTGGTTCCGGCCCGCGCCGCTCCTCGACACCGGCAAGCTGGCCTTCGTCTTCCCCGGTCTGGAAGGCGAGTTCACTCCCCGCGTCGACGACATCGCCACGCATCTCGGCCTCCCCACCGTCACCGGCCCCGCCCCTCAGGACGTACGGGTCGGTGACGTAGGCCGTCATGGGTTCGGTGTCGTCGGCGTGGGGCGGCTCCTGGACACCGCGCTGCGCCGGATGGGCGTGGTCCCGGACGCGGTCGCCGGGCACAGCGTCGGCGAGTGGACGGCGATGGTGGCCGCCGGTCTCTACTCCGGCGACCAGGTGGACGCGTTCATGGCCGAGTTCGACCCCGACGCGGTCACCGTCCCGGGCCTCGTCTTCGCCGCCGTCGGCGCCCCCGCCGGGCGGGTCCTGGCCGCCCTGGACGAGGACTGGGCGGACGCCGGGATCGTCCTCTCCCACGACAACGCGCCCGGCCAGTCGATGGTCTGCGGTCCGGACCGGGCCGTGGCGGACTTCGTCCGCGCCTTCCGCGCCGACGGCGTGCTGTGCCAGGTGCTGCCGTTCCGGTCCGGTTTCCACACGCCGATGCTGGAGCCGTACCTGACGCCCATCAAGGAGGCCGCCGAGCGCTTCCGGCTGCACCGGCCGACGGTCCCGGTCTGGTCCGGCACCACCGCGGCCCCCTTCCCGCAGGCCGAGGCGGAGGTACGTGAGCTGTTCGTCCGGCACCTGCTGGAGCCGGTCCGGTTCCGGCAGCTGGTCGAGGCCCTGTACGCCGCCGGGCACCGCGCCTTCGTCCAGACCGGCCCCGGCCAGCTCGCCTCCCTCATCGCCGACACCCTCGGCGACCGCGATCACCTGGCCGTCGCCGCCAACTCCCCGCACCGCTCCGGCCTCGCCCAACTCCGGCGCGTGGCGACGGCGTTGTGGACGGCGGGCGCGTCGGTGGCACCGGCCGTCGTAGCGGTCGTCCCCCGCGCGAGCGGCACGGGAACGCCGGTACGACACCGCCCGCCCGTCCGCCTCGACCTGGACGGCGCCCTGGTGTCCCTGGACGGCCCGGTCCTGCACCGGCTCCGCGCGGAGCTGGGGCGTACGCAGGCCCCCACCGGCCCGTCCCCGCTCGACGAGCTGGCCGTCCGCGTCCCGGCCGCCGCCGAACTCAGCGCGCTGCTGCGCGACACCGCGGACACGGCGGTCGCCGTCCTCACCGCACGCCGGACACCGGCCCTGCCGATGCCCGCGGCCCCGTCGGCTCCCGCGGCCCCGCCCCTTGCGCCGGCCCCGCCCCTTGAGCCGGCCCCGCCGGTTCCACCGGTTCCGTCGGCCCCGCCTGCCCCGCCTGCCCCGCCTGCCCCCGCGACCCGCACCACCACCGTCCGGGTCTCCCCGGACACCATGCCCCACCTGCTCGACCACTGCTTCTACCCGCAACGCGCCGACTGGCCGGACATCGAGGACCGGTGGCCGGTGGTCCCGGCCACCACCATCGTCCAGCACCTGATGGACGCGGCCGAGGAGGCCACCGGACTGCGGGCGGTGGCCGTGCACGGCGCCCGTTTTGACCGCTGGCTCACCGCCACGCCACCCGTCGACGTCCCGGTCACCGTCACCCCCGAGGGCCCCGGCCGTGTCTCGGTCGCCTTCGGGCCCACCGCCCGCGCGGTCGTCGAACTCGCCCCCGGCCACGCGCCCCCGCCCGCCGCCCCCACCCCACCGCCGGCCCCCGAACGCACCCCCGACCACACCGCCGCCCAGCTCTACTCCGAGCGCTGGATGTTCCACGGCCCGGCGTTCCAGGGCGTCACCGAACTCACCGCGATCGGCGACCGGCACGTCCGCGGCGTGATCACCACGCCCGCAGCCCCCGGCGCCCTCCTGGACAACGTCGGCCAGATCCTCGGCTACTGGATCATGGCCACCCGCACCGAGCGGACCGTCGTCTTCCCGGTGGGGATGCGCGAGACCCGCTTCCACGGCCCGCACCCCGCACCCGGCACCGAGGTCGGCTGCCTGGTGCGGATCACCTCGCTCACCGACACCGTCCTGGAGGCGGACGTGGAGCTGACCGTCGAGGGCCGGGTGTGGGCCCGGATCGAGGGCTGGCAGGACCGGCGCTTCGACAACGACCCGCAGACCCGCCCCGTCGAGCGCTTCCCCGACCGCAACACCCTCTCCGAGGCACGGCCGGGCGGCTACGCACTGGTCCACGAACGCTGGCCGGACCTCGCCTCCCGTGAACTGATCATGCGCAACTCCCTCGGCGGAGTCGAGCGTTCGCAGTACGCCGAGCACGCGCCGCGCGGCCGCAGACAGTGGCTGCTCGGCCGGATCGCCGCCAAGGACGCGGTCCGGCAGTGGCTCTGGCAGCACGGCGAGGGCCCCGTCTTTCCCGCCGAACTCAGGGTCCACAACGACGAGTTGGGCCGCCCCTACGTGACCGGCGTGCACGGCCGCACGCTGCCCGCGCTGGACGTCTCGCTCGCCCACCGGGCCGAGGCGGCCGTGGCGATCGTACGACCGCACCGGCCCGGACCCGGCCCGGGCATCGACATCGAAGAGGTCACCGAACGCGACCCGGCCGCCCTGGCGGCCGCTCTCGGCGCGGACGAACTGCGCCTGCTGCACGGACTTTCCGGACCCGGCTCCACAGCGCTGTGGTTCACCCGGTTCTGGGCCGCAAAAGAGGCCGTCGCCAAGGCGGAGGGCACCGGATTCGACGGCCGCCCGAGGGACTTCGCCGTCCTGGAGGCGGCCCCGGACGGCAGCCGGCTGCTGGTCTCGGGCCGGCTGGAACGCGCCTACCCGGTGCACTGCGCGCCGGTCCGCAATCCCCCCGCACTGCCGGACCGCGACTACGTCGTGGCCTGGACCACCGGACCGGCAGCCGCAGACCCAGAGGAGGACCCGCGATGAATCCGACCCAGCCCGAAGTCCGCGCCGACGAGGAGGCGGTGCTCGCCGACCTCACCCGGATGCTCCGCGTCCTCCTGGAGGAGTACGGCGACGACGACGCCGAGATCGGCATGAGCACCACCTTCAACCGTGATCTGGAGCTGGAGAGCATCGACCTGGTCACCCTCGCCGGCCTTCTGGAGGAGCGGTACGGGAAGCGGGTCAACTTCGCCGAGTTCCTGGCCGGGATGGAGTTCGACGAGATCATCGGGCTGACCGTCGGCCGCCTGGTGGAGTACGTCGTGTGGAGCCTGAAGGCCACGGAGGCGGGCTGAGAGATGGCGATCGTCGACACCGGAGACATCCGGCTGCATGTGCAGAGAATGGGCCCGGGACAGGGCCGTACCCCGGTCGCCACCGTGGTCCTGGTCCACGGGCTGCTCACCGACAGCCTCGCCAGCTACTACTTCACCGTGGCGCCCGCCTTCGCCGTCTCCGGCCTGGACGTGGTCATGTACGACCTGCGCGGCCACGGCCGCAGCGGCCGGCCGGCCGGCGGCTACACCCTCGACCACAACATCGACGACCTGGAGGCCCTGCTCGACCAGCTGTCGATCACCGGCCCGGTCCACCTCGTCGGCAACTCCTACGGCGGCACCATCGCCTTCGGCTACGCGGCCCGCCACCCCGAACGCGCCGCCAGCCTCACCCTGATCGAGTCCGAGCCCGCCACCGCCGCCTGGGCGGACAAGCTCGGCTCCATCCTGACCCGGGTCGTCACCGAACTCGCCCACAACGAGTCGGACGCGATCGCCTGGATCACCTCGAACCGCGGCCACAACACCGCCCGCCTGGCCAAGGGCGCGGCCCGGCTGGCCCGCGAGACCTCCCTCGGCCGGGACATCCCGGCCAGCCGGGTCCTGACCGAGGACCAGATCAGCGCCGTACGCTGCCCGGTCCTCGGGGTGTACGGCGGTGACTCGGATCTGGTGGCGGTGGTCCCGCTGAAGGAGGCCCTGCTGGCGGACTTCCGGTCGGTGGTGCTGCCCGGACACGAGCACTCCGTGCTGGTCGAGGCGGCCGGCACGGTCGGCGGGCACATCATGGAGCTGATCCACTCGGTCAGCGGGGCGCGGGCGGCCGGCGTCCGGTGAGCGGCTTCCTCTTCGTCGTACCGCCCCTGGTCGGGCACATCAACCCGGCCGTCGGCGTCGCGGCCCAACTCGTCGTGCGCGGGCACCGGGTGGCCTGGGTCTGCCCCGACGCCGCGCTGCTGCGCCGGCTGGCGGGATCCGAGGCGCGGGTGTACCCGTGCGCCGGCACGGTCGAGGGCGAACGGCCCGCCGACCTGCGCGGCGCGGAGGCGCTGAAGTTCCTGTGGGAGTGGTTCCTGGTGCCGCTCGCCGAGGCGATGGCGCCCGGCGTCCGGGGGGCCGTCGACGACTTCCGCCCCGATGTCGTGGTCGCCGACCAACAGGCCTTCGCCGGCGCCCTGGTGGCCGAGCGGCTCGGCCTGCCCTGGGCGACCTCCGCGACCACCTCCGCCGAGTTCGGCGGCGCCTACGACGGCATCCCCAAGGTCGCCGAGTGGCTCCGGGCCCGGCTCGCGGAGCTCCGGGACCGCATCGGCGACCCGACGGGCACCGCCGACCCGCGCTTCTCGCCGTATCTGACGCTCGCCTTCACCACCCCGGAACTGGCGGGCTCCACCGATCAGATGACGGTACGTCACGTCGGCCCCTCGATCTCGGAGCGGCCGGTGGCCGACGGCTTCCCCTGGGAGTGGCTGGACCCGAGCCGGGAGCGGGTCCTCGTCTCGCTCGGCACCGCCAACGCGGACGTCGGCGGGCGGTTCCTGGCCGAGTGCGTGGCCGCCGTACGCGAACGCGCTCACCGGGTGCAGGCGTTGGTCGCCGACCCCGGAGGCACCCTGCCCCCCGCGACCGACGACAAGGACATCCTGATCCTGCCCTCGCTGCCCCAGCTGCCGCTCCTGGAGAGGGTCGACGCGGTCGTCTGCCACGCCGGGCACAACACCGTGTGCGAGGCCCTGTGGCACGGCGTCCCGCTGGTCGTCGCCCCCATCCGGGACGACCAGCCAGTGATCGCCGGGCAGGTCGTCGAGGCCGGCGCGGGCATCCGGGTCAGATTCGGCCGGGTCACCGCCCAGCGGCTGGGCGAGGCCCTCGACACCGTTCTGTACGAGCCCGGCCCGCGCACCGCGGCGGCCCGGATCCGCACCGCGTTCCGTGCCGCGGGCGGTGCACCGGTGGCCGCAACCCACCTGGAAGACCTGGCAGTCGACTCGCGATTCAGGAGTCTCAATGACGAAGTCAAGCCGCCTGCGTGACCGGTGGGGCGGAGGTGAAGACCCGTCCGTCACGCAGCAGCGCCCACAGCACGCTGG